>CAZUZW010000011.1:68342-69911 GCA_964624855.1 uncultured Vicinamibacteraceae bacterium | reverse complement strand
AGAAGACTGGTGGGCGGTACAGGATTTGAACCTGTGACAGCCGGCGTGTAAAACCGGTGCTCTACCCCTGAGCTAACCGCCCCAGATGTGGTCCGCGGCCCCGGCTGTCGACCGAGTCATCATTATATGTCAGAACATCACACCTGAAACGCTGCCGGAAATCCAAACTTTAATTCCCAAGACACTAAGTCCCGCAGCAAAACCCAACAATGTTCGATACTCACCGTTGTGCTGGGCAAGTAAAAGACTAAAACTACGGTCTCCTGAGTGAAGCTCACCATGTATATAACGGTCGTAATCGCTGCCAAACTTTTTTCGGAGCGTGGCTTCCTCAAGAGTAATCGCTACACCGAACATCACCACAAGATACAAGATTACGATTACTGTGGCCACGACGTTAGCGGCAGCAACTACAAACCCGACACCTATTACAAAAGAACCGAGATATAAAGGATGACGGGTAAACCGATACGGACCAGACGTCGTAACCTCTTCTCCCTTTCTAATATGGCCAGCAGCCCAAACTCGAACTATTTCTCCAAATGTCGCAATAAATCCTCCCAAAACTAACGAACTCCAAGTCGGCGCGGCGTGCCAAAACGCAACGGCCGCCGTCATAAAGCCCAGCGAGACGCGAAACCGCGCAATACCTGCAAGGCCTTTAGACGACGGGGTGTTTTCGCGATCAATCATGGGCCACTTTCAAATTCAACCGTCGCTCAACCGCTTGGAAGACATCGTCGACCTCAATTTCGTCAACGCACTGAGTATCCTGGAAGCAGCGGCGAACGATGACGGCTGTTGAACCTCGTTTTTTTCTATCGACGCGACAGCGACAAGGTACGGCAGGTGATATCACTTGATCGCTGGGAGACCAGGGACCGTTCCGTTCTGGATCACTTGGTCCATAAATTCCCACAACCGGTGTACCAACCGCAACCGCCACATGAAGTGGTCCTGTGTCGCCAGCGACAACTACTGCAGCCGCACGCATATGAGCGACCATGTCACTAATGGTCGTCGAAGGCGTTAAAACCGAGGCTCCTTCCGAGTCCTCACATAACTTGCGCGCGATTCGTTCCTCACCCGGCCCCCATAACACAGCTGACCGCAAGCGAAGATCTCTCCAAAGTCGTCTAGCCAAGACTGCATACCGCTCGGGACTCCAGCACTTGGTCGGCCACGCCGTTCCTGGATGCAAGAGAGCAAAATCAGCGCCGGCAGTTAATCCAAGCTCTGTCCAAGTCCGATTCAATGCCTCGGAAGGCCGTTTAGAAATCGGAAACTCCCATTTGTTGCATTCGCCCACAAGAGGCCTCACGAGAGCGAGGTTTTTTTTCACCACATGTATAGCACCGCCTACGGAAACCGACTCGTTGTACAACCAACGAGCAGCAGGTTCTCGAAGGCCGTCCGTATCAAAACCGATTATTCGCCGAGCTCCGCACAAGCGAGCGGCCACCGCCGACTTGAGAAGCCCTTGGACATCGATAACTATGTCGTACCGCCGGCGACGCAACATTCGACCAACGCGCCAAACACTGCGCCACGCAGCAAAACCGGACCGAG
>CAZUZW010000011.1:61378-68242 GCA_964624855.1 uncultured Vicinamibacteraceae bacterium | reverse complement strand
CGCAACATTCGACCAACGCGCCAAACACTGCGCCACGCAGCAAAACCGGACCGAGCAAGTGTGAAACGGTTGTCAACTACCGAGACCAAATCCACCAGTTCTTTGTATCGATCGTCGAATAGCCAATCGATCTCTGCATTTGGAAAACCTCGACGTAAAGCCGCAACCACTGGTATCGCGTGAACTAGATCCCCAAGCGCACTGAGACGAACCATCAAAATTCGCATGTCGAGAAGTTGAGTCAGAACTTCGACCGGTCTCGTCCGAAGTCGGTAATACGATTCAACAGCCCCTTCGTTGAATGTTCCTTGGGGTCACCGACAATCATGGTTCGACCGCCATACCGACGAACGACGTCACGTTCGGGAACAGTTTCCTCGGTATAGTCGGTTCCTTTGCAATGAACGTCAGGTCGAATCCTATCGAGTAAGTCCTCCACGGTGGGTGTCGAAAACACCACGACATAATCCACAACACCTATCGCCGCAACGATCTCAGCTCGCTCACTCGATGGCAGGATTGGTCGACCGGTCCCTTTCAGTGCCCTCACCATTTCGTCACTGTTAATAGCAACCACAAGTCTGTCAGCTTGTTCCGCTGCCCCAGCAAGATATCGGACGTGACCTACATGCAAAAGATCAAAGCAACCGTTGGCCAATGAAAGACTTCGACCTGCCTCCCGGTCTGCAGCGACCATAGCAAGTAATTTCTCCTGTGACACGACTCGCCCCACGCAACACCTCATTCAGACCCAGCGGCTAGAACCGCTCGTCTAAGTTCATCACCAGACACTGTAGCCGTTCCCCTCTTCATCACCACCAAACCACCTGCGTAGGTGGCAAGCTGAGCCGCCTCATATAAAGAGGCCCCGGATGCCAAAGCAAGTGCAGTCACAGCGATCACAGTATCGCCAGCACCCGTAACATCCGCAATCTCATCCGTGCCATAGATCGGAAGATGCGCCGTTCGCTGTCCAGGTACAAATACCGACATGCCTCGGCTCCCGCGAGTTAGAACCACGCCTTCTGAACGCGTGCGCTTGAGAATCTCACGGCCCGCACGCTCCAATTTTCTGGAATCATCACCAATTTGACGACCCAACACAGCTTCCGCTTCGGACTCGTTAGGAGTGCACGCTGTTAAACCACGATAACGAAGCAACTGATGTCGAGAATCGACGAGAATCGGAACCCGTCGGCGACGGCCTCGCTTACTGAGACTCCGCCTAATGGATGTAACGAGCGAAGGAGTAATGAGTCCTGAACCGTAGTCAGAAACTAGTACGGCATCACATTCTGGAAGGACATTCAAAGTGGATCGCTCGACCAGCGAACGAATTTCATCCTCATTTTGAGCTAAGCCTTCACGATCAATTCGAACGATTTGTTGCCTAGCCGAGTGAAGTCCACCGGCAAGAATTCTAGTTTTCACGGGAGTCCGATAGTTCTTGATCCGCACGATACCACTTCTCTTGATGCCTTTCGGGAACGCTCTGAGAACACGCTTATCGACATCTTCACGTCCGAGCACACCGACGAGTTCTGCAGTTGCTCCCACAGTCGCTACATTCGAAGCCGCATTTCCAGCACCTCCCGGCAAGATCGTTGTTTTGTCGTATTCAAGAATTAACACAGGTGCCTCTCTGGACACACGCGACAGGCGACCATAAATAAATTCATCCGCGACAAGGTCACCAACAACTAAAAGTCTCCTTGAAGAAAAGTCGTCAATAAGTCGTAACAGACGAGACTCAAACTCGGAACCGTCTGAAGAGCGATGAATGCCTCCAAGTACCATCAATTCAAGTCCTCCGTGGCCACTGATTTACTTTGACCAGCTGCAGCCGGAACTGCTTCAGCACTTGAGTCCGAAACCCGCCAACGTCGATGCATCCAAAGCCACAATTCAGGGTGCAGCTGAACGTATTTTTCAAGCACAGCAGTACAACGCTGAGTGTAAGTTCGAACGGGGTCTGGGTCATCATCCGCCGGCGGTGTAACCGGTGCCTCGTACACCATGCGATAACGTCCACCTGGAAGCGGCAAGCCGAAGGCCGGAATTACGGGAACTCCTGTACGAAGTGCCAAGGTTGCTATCGCTGAGGTAGTCGCGGCAGGTCGGTTCATGAAATCGACGACGACCGCACTTCGGTCTTGAATATGCTGGTCAATCATGACTCCTACCGACCCGCCTTCTATGAGAGCTCTCAGTAAACCTCGAATCGCACCTTGACGTGACAAGACGTGTGTTCCTACGTGAGTGCGAATTCGTTCTAGTTCTCGGTCAAGGATTGGATTGTCCAAGGTGCGAGCAACCACAACCAGCGGCGTGAAACGAAGTGAATGATGCATCACCAACAATTCCCAGTAGCCGAAATGTCCAGTGAAATACATGACGCCCTTGCCCTTAGCTAACGCCTGCTCAACATGCTCCTGCCCTTGAATCTCGATCACGTTCATCTTTTCCGCGCTATTCATCGCAGCAAAATTGAACAGTTCAACCACCTGACAACCGAGATGACCAAATGTAGTCCGCAGCATGACCTTATACTCGCTCTCGGAACGCTCCGGAAAGGCAGCTTTTAGATTTTCAATCGCGAGTTGCCGCCGCCGAGTTTGGATCAAGTAGAACAAATGTCCTAGTCCGATACCCAGCGCACGACTACTCCACCGAGGCAGTAGGTAGACCAATAGGGAAAAAGTTTTCACTGCCCCGTACTCGATCAGGTGACGCAGCATAAATTAATTGCCCAGTGTAATCGCTCGCGCGGCGTTTAACCGATTTTGAAGCCAAGCATGGAATTGAACGGCCGGTTCAAGATTGACCTTCAAGGGAACCCATAGCACCGAAAAATCGAGCGGCATGTGTTCGCACAACCTCACCATATCTTTTTCAGTGGTGATCACGTAGTTAACATCCAACTTCTTGACCCGTGCCGCAATGTTAGAAATGTCTTTCTCTAGATATTGATAATGATCTCGAACCTGAATCAAATCGACGACGTCGTATCCTGATACCTCAAGGTGTTCGACAAACGACCGTGGTCTTGCTATTCCAGCAACTGCCAGTACACGGGTCCCTAGAGGAATTGTCACCTGACTCTGAACAAAAGCGTCACGAGGCACTTCTAACTCCCTTGAGAAGTGGAATACCTGCTGAACTCCAAAACCGCTAACCAGCTCGTCGGCAACTTCGGCATTCCGCGCCTCAACCACCAACGCATCGGCAAGTGAAGCAGTCTCTGGAGATTCACGTAACCGACCGCCAGGAAGGGTTTGAGAATCGAACACGTCAGCTTCTCCGAGAACTAAGAAGTCAACGTCTCGACGCAGTGAAAAATGTTGAAATCCGTCGTCCAGCACGTGAACAGTAGTACCAAGTTGTGTCTCCGCCAATCGTCCCGCTAGATACCGATCTTCTGCAACCAGAACGGAGACATCACGAAGATGACGTGCAAGCATGAACGGCTCGTCGCCAGCTTCTTGAAGACTAGCTTGAACTTCCCCACGGTTACTGACGACAACCACTCCTTCCACTGGATCAACTCGACGATAGCCACGGCTCAGAATAGCCGGATTTTCTCCCATGGACACAAGTATGTTCGCTACCTCAGCCGCGACCGGTGTCTTTCCACTCCCTCCAATCGCTAAGGCTCCTACACTGATAACCGGCCGACGTAACCGCTTCTGCAATTCCGGCCGCGCTGCGTACCATTTTCGACGACGAGAAGCCAAAAATCCGTATAAACGACTGAACACAGTATTACCTTATAAAACAATTCTAATTTTCGAATTGTGGTGACCGAGATTAGGGTTCTCAGACGGAAGAAGCTCGACAATTGCGGCCAATGTTTTAATTCGAGCTCCTTTCTCTTCTTCCACAAGTAGTCTGGCGGCGTCACCAACACGCGCGCACCGCACGGGATCCGCCATTAGGCCAACCATCTCATTTTGGAGAAAACTCGCCGAAGATACTTGGATTGCGGCCGACCGCCTTAAAAACAATTCAGAAATTTCAAGAAAGTTCTCCATGTATGGGCCGAAGACAATAGGTTTTCCGAATACCGCAGGTTCCAAAATATTGTGTCCACCGGCCGGGACCAAACTACCACCGACAAAGACTACAGTTGCAAGTTGAAAAAGCCACGGAAGTTCGCCGATTGAATCAACAACGACTACCTCAGGAACGCTAAATTCCTGGACTGTTAGTGCACTACGCAACATCACCTCAAAACCCATTTTCTCAGCTAGTCGAACTATGTCTTGGGCACGTTCTGGATGTCGAGGTACCACTATGAGAATGGCATCATCGTCGGCCTCCTGAATACGCTGGAAAGCCTTAAGGACAGGCTGCTCCTCTCCTTTCAGTGTGCTGGCAGCCATCAGAACCTGCCGGTTCTCTGTAAACCCAAAAATTCCAAGTAATGGATTGCCGACATCCAAACCTGTCCCCGTTGCAACCGGACCAAGAGCATCAAACTTGAGGCTACCTGTGACGACCAGGTTAGCCGACGGGAATCCAAGTTCTACAAACCGCTGGCCCCAGCTCTGGGTTTGCGCGCAAACAAAATCAAGATTTGCCAAAGCGCGCTTCATAAACGGTTGAACAATTCGATAGCGCCGATAAGACCGATCCGAAATTCTGGCATTGACAATAACCGTCCGAACTCCACGACGACGACAGGCGAGTAACCAATTTGGCCAAATTTCCGTATCTATAAATACAACCATTTCAGGAACAACCCGATCCAGTGCCCGTGTCACGAACCATGAGAAATCGAGCGGTGCGTAAAAAACACTGTCGACCGAATCCTGAAGTTGTTCAGCAACCTCCCGGCCGGTCACCGTCGTCGTTGATATCACAAGTCGATGATTCGGATAATGCTGGCGGAGGTCCTGTAATAAGGCGCGCGCAGCCAGAACTTCTCCAACCGAAACCGCATGAATCCAAATTGACGGCTCCTGATTAGGGTTAACGGCCTCTGAAATATATCCAAAGCGATCAGCGCTTGTTCCAAGAGGTTTGCGATATCGCAGCCTTTTGTACGCAATAACCGGTAAGAGCGCGACAAAGTAGAAGAGAAGGATAAAGCTGTAGAAGAGGTACATTCGGTGGTCGTTGGGCCCGAGTATAAGCCGCGTGTTTGACCACCCGCAAGAGCCTTAATTAGAATGGCCTGTTCTGAGTAGTAATGAGACTACAGACGTGACTAGAACCTTACATTGGAGACTTAGCAGATGGCCATAAAGGTCGGAATCAACGGATTTGGGCGAATCGGACGAAACATTCTTCGTGCGGCACGTGACGAGCACGATTTGGAATTTGTCGCAATAAACGACATAACAAGCACTGACACTCTGGCACATTTGTTGAAGTACGATTCAGTCTTGGGTAACCTGCCAGAAGAGGTTTTAGTGAACGACAACCAAATTCGGATTGGTAGTCGATCCATTGAAGTTCTGTCGGAAAGAGATCCGGCAGCCTTGCCGTGGGGAAAACTCGGGGTTGACATAGTCTTTGAATCTACGGGAATCTTCACAAAACGCGAGGACGCAGCTAAACACCTTGAAGCAGGCGCAAAAAAAGTTGTGATCACAGCGCCCGCTAAGGAACCCGATCTCACAGTAGTACTTGGTGTCAATCACCACGAGTACGACCCGGCAAGCCACAACATCCTTTCGAATGCGTCTTGCACCACAAATTGCTTAGCGCCGATGGCCAAAGTTCTGCACAACACATTCGGTCTTCGCCGAGGCTGGATGACAACGGTTCATGCGTACACAAACGACCAGCGACTACTCGATTTACCCCACAAGGACCTCAGACGGGCTAGGGCAGCAGCAGTTTCAATGATACCGACGACGACTGGAGCAGCAACAGCGGTAGGACATGTTCTTCCTGAACTTAAAGGTAAGCTGGACGGAATCGCGATGCGTGTCCCTACACCTAACGTTTCGGTAATCGATTTAGTCGCTGAAATAGAAAAATCTGCAACTGCCGATGAAATCAATGGCGCCTTCGCGGAAGCTGAGACTGGTGCACTTCGAGGAATTCTCCAGTTGTCCAAGAAACCATTGGTCTCGATCGACTTTCGTGGCAACCCACATTCGTCGATTGTCGATGCTGATTACACCAAGGTGATGGAGGGGCAGTTCATAAAGGTTCTATCTTGGTACGACAATGAATGGGGCTACTCTTCACGGTGTGTTGACTTAGCCAAGCTACTCATGCAGAAACAATCATAAAGGCCATCAAGTGAAAACTTCGAGGACTGCGTTCGCAGATTGGTGCTTTTTACTGCCGACATGAATAAGCGAACCATCGAAGACCTCGACCTTGAAGGTCGGCGACTCCTTATACGCGTGGATTTCAACGTTCCACTCATTGCCGGTGAAGTGGTCGAAGATACTCGCATCTTGGCTGCATTGCCGACGATTCGACATTCGCTTACTCATGGAGCCATAACTGTAATAGCATCGCACTTGGGGAGACCCAAGGGCCAACTCAAACCAGAACTCACTCTTCAACCGGTCGCATCTCGACTCTCGGAACTGCTTAAGCAAAAGGTCCTATTTTCGAACGACTGTGTTGGCCAGACGGCAAAACGATTGGTCGGTGCGGCAAAACCTGGTGAGATTGTCTTACTAGAGAATCTAAGGTTCCACAGTGGTGAAGAAGAAAACGACGAACAATTTTCAACCGAGCTGGCTACCTTGGCCGACCTCTACGTCAATGATGCATTTGGCACAGCGCACCGAGCGCATGCTTCGACAGTCGGTGTTGTGCCAAAGGTTAATGATGCTGCAGCTGGCTTCTTAATGGCGAGTGAACTAGACCATCTTGGTGCACTACTCGAAAAACCAG
>CAZUZW010000011.1:0-61278 GCA_964624855.1 uncultured Vicinamibacteraceae bacterium | reverse complement strand
CTCGACATTGGACCACGCACAATTAGTAGCTACGAGAATGCAATCAGCGCGGCTCAAACCGTCGTCTGGAACGGACCGATGGGCGTATTTGAAATTGGAGAATTTGCTAATGGCACCTTGGCCGTTGCGGAAGCGGTTGCCAATTCAGGAGCAACAACTGTAGTTGGTGGTGGCGATTCGATCGCAGCAATCAATAAGGCAGGTGTTAAGAATCGGATAACACATATCTCAACCGGGGGAGGGGCATCGCTGGAACTGTTGGGAGGCCGCACACTTCCAGGTGTCGAAATCCTCCCTGATAGGTAAGCACTCTGTAATCAGCCATCCTTAGAGGGTATCCATGAGAATTCCGTTTGTCGCAGCTAACTGGAAGATGAATAAGACGGTGTCGGAGTCATTGGACTACATACATATGTTCAACACCTTCGAACAGGTGAAATCAAAAATAGAAGTTGTGCTTGCCCCACCGTTCACATCACTTTACCCTGCGGCTCAAGCTGCATCAAACACTACGACTTTGATAGCCGGCCAAGACCTCCACTGGGAAGCTGAGGGCGCATACACCGGTAAAGTCAGCGCGGAGATGCTCAAGGAAGCGGGCGCAACATATGTAATCATCGGCCACTCTGAGCGCCGCCATATTTTTGGCGAGACAGACAATGACGTAAACCGAAAAGTGCATGCCGCAATAAAAAACGGTCTTAAGCCGATTCTTTGTGTGGGCGAGACGCTTGACAACCGAGAAGCCAAACAGACAATGAGTATCCTAGACAGGCAACTCACAGCAAGTTTAATGAATCTGCCTGTCGATCACGTTCAGCGATTAATCGTTGCGTATGAGCCAGTCTGGGCGATCGGAACAGGTCACGTAGCAACACCGGAGCAAGCTCAGGAGGTACACGCGCACATCAGACTACACATAGGACAAATTTTTGGTCAGGACACTGCAAGCCATTGCAGGATTATCTATGGTGGCAGCGTCAAACAAACCAATGTCGCCGAGACAGTTTCTCAACCGGACGTCGACGGCGTACTGGTTGGAGGAGCCAGTCTTGATCCCAAGAGCTTTCTCCAGATCGTGGAAAAGACTGCCAACCCGGCGTTATAATCTCAGCTTATGCTCAGCATGGTATTGTCTGGTTTATACATTGTCATTTGCCTCCTGCTGCTGATTGTGGTTTTGCTACAACAGGGAAAAGGTGGGGATATTGCTTCTGCGTTTGGAGGCAGCGGTAGCAGCCAAGCGGCTTTCGGAGCACGAGCTGGAGCTACCGTTCTGACACGCGCTACAACTGTTCTTGGAACCCTGTTTATGGTTGGCGCGATGGTTCTCGCGATCCTTGGCCAACGTGGTCCGGATTCAGTCGTAAGTGGCGTAGATGGACCCGAAGTTCCAATCGAGGAACTCTCAGAAACAGCGCCTGAAACTCCGGAATAATCGATACGGCGAACGGCCGTCAACGCACTTACCTCTTCTTTTCTTGCGGAAGTGGCGGAACTGGCAGACGCACCAGCTTGAGGGGCTGGCGGTGGCAACATCGTGGGGGTTCGAATCCCCCCTTCCGCACCAACATATTAATCTTCTTCCTCAAAACCTGCGCTATGAGGGAGACCGTCGCGTTACTTGGACTCTTCCTGTCCGACATGCGACAAGATCTTGGCCAATAACTCTTCAAGGTTGACCGTAGGCGTCCATCCTAATAGCGTTTTAATCTTGCGCAGGTCAGGCACTCGGCGAGGCATGTCTTCGAAGCCCGCCTCATAAGCCTTCTCGTAGGGAATTGTCCTGATTTCGGAATCACTACCCGTTAACCGCTTCACAGTTCTAGCCAAATCCAAGATCGAAATTTCTCGATCGTTGCCAATGTTGAAAACCTGGCCCACAGCACTAGGTTCTTTGAGAAGACTGAGTAACGCCTGAACCACATCGCCGACATACGCAAAACTTCTCGTTTGCGAACCGTCACCAAAAACGGTGATCGGTTTTCCAGTAAGCGCTTGGTTCACGAAATTTGGAATGACCATGCCGTACCTGCCTGATTGTCGCGGTCCCACGGTATTAAAAAGACGAGCAATAATTACTGGAACATTTTTTTCTTTCCAGTACGCCAATGCCAAGAATTCATCAATCGCCTTGCTACATGCATAGGCCCATCGATGCCTAGTCGTCGCTCCCATTACGAGGTCGTCATCTTCGGAAAATGGCACATCATTACCTTTGCCGTACACTTCAGAAGTCGACGCGATCAGAACTAGTTTCTTCTTCTTGGCTGCATGACGGAGAACAATTTCAGTGCCGTGCACATTGGTTTCAATCGTGCGAACAGGCGCTTCAATTATTAGTCGAACTCCAACAGCTGCAGCAAGGTGCACAACTACATCACTACGATCGATATGCTCGGCAAGAACCGGCTCGTTAGAAATACTATCAATGAGGTAACCAAAGTGAGGATGGGACCGCACTCGGTCAATGTTGTCGATCGACCCTGTGGACAGATCATCAATAACAAACACCTCGTGATGATCGTCCAAGAACGCCTCAGCCAGATGTGACCCTATGAATCCAGCTCCGCCTGTGATGAGTACTCGCATAGTAATGTCAGATGATTGTAATCGACAGCTGACGTTCGAACGACTTTCATATGGCACCAAAAGTGCCACCCTTGACCAATAACAAGACTACTCCAAAGCCATTCGTTCCCTTCGGCTTGTGGCCATCGTAGTTTTCACCACAACATAGCCTATTGACGAAAATGCCCGCCTACCATCTTCTGAAAGTCTCACGCTGTTTAGGTGTCAGACGGATGATATACTGCGAACCTCGTATTGTGGGAAAGGACCCACCTAACGATAGAATCAGGAGGACGTCATCGCTTCAAAGGTCTTTGTTGGCAACTTAAGCTTTAGTACAACACAAACAGAAATTGAAACACTCTTTGGTCAGGTCGGCACAGTAACCGAAGTATTTCTTCCGGCCGACCGGGCAACAGGTCAACCTCGCGGATTTGCCTTCGTTGAGTTTGACGACCCCTCATCTGTACCCGAGGCCATTTCAAGGTTTGATGGAAGTGAGTTGCAAGGCCGTCGACTCAAAGTCAACGAAGCCACAGAACGTGAGAGGCGGCCCCAACAACCTAACTTTGGCCCGGATGACATACCTTCTCGGTTTAAGGCAGGCAGACCAAAAGGCAGCCGGCGTGGCATGCGCGGTAAGAAACGAGGATTTTAGGTCCTGACGGGCCAGTGAGACGGGTCTGCGTCGTCGACGACATTGCTTGGTTATCTATCGGCTTGAGCGTTACGACGGTATCCAGCCCTATTGAAGCTTTCGAAACTCGGACCGGCAGTACCGTCGCAGCGGCGTGTAGTCTCATCAATGAAACTCAAGACCGGTATAGCCGGCTCCCCATAGGTCCTTTCTAGCCTGCAGCTTTATCTGAAATACTACGACCAGTACGGGTTTTCTTCGCCGTCCTTGATTTACGCGGGTCTTGTCGTGGCGTGATCAGGCGTTCAAACCGTCGCCAATTTCTGAGACAATCTGCTGAGTTCTACCAGCATGTGTCCTGCACAATATGCCAAAGTTCTTTGTTGACGTTATGAAAATCACCACCGTTCGGCATAGCTCGCTCGTGTGGCTAGTTGGCTGCCTGACGGTCGTTACGGCCTTTCTTAGCGCGAATGAGGCTCAGGAATCGAGCAACCCGCCGTTGTACGAGCAATTACTTTCTAGTGATTTAATTCCGATAGGGCAAATTAAGAACGGTCGTATCACAATCGACAGATTCGATTTTGAACTGACTGACGGCGAGCTATATACCATCAGTCCAGTCGAAGAGCAGATCGCGATTGTGGTTTTCCTCGGTGAAGGTGTGGTTCGCAGCTATCCTCCCGATGGCGTTGAACATCAACAACTCGAAAAATTCCTCGACGACGAAGATATGCTTGAAGAAACCTTCGAGCGGTTCGTGTTTTGGTTTAGCGATGATACCGGAATACAACTTCGGGAGCAGGTCGAGAACATCACAGCAGAGAATCTTGATCGAGCGAAAGACCTATTACAAGACCGGCGAAAGAATCTCCTCGAACGTCAATTAATCAATCCGGACAGCCGCCTCCTAGTCGATCTGCTTTCGCTGCAGCGGCCGAAAGAAACTCAATCACCTCGAAAATTCTTTCATGCACAAATCGACAGTCGTGACAACGGTTGGCTCTCCATTAATATCGAACCTCTCGAACGAGAAGAGGTTCAAATTATTCGGTTCGACCGGCGACGCAACACTCACGATGTGTGGATGGGGTTTCACGCTCTGTCGGACTTCGAAAGCGCCACGAGAAGCGCAGTCTTTGACGGATTCCCTCGTAATCCTCAAGTCGAAGGAAAATTAAGCGGCGGCGATGGCGACGATTGGAATGCGTTAGATTTAGGCATCCCTCCAAGGCCATTACAGCCGGAGCAGGAAGGATGGACTCGCCAGGTGAGAGTTCTCAGAACGGACGTCGATCTCGCTCTGGAAGGCAACGGTGATGCCAAAGCCAGCGCGGCACTCCTTTTTGAAGCTCATCAGCCCCTCGATGCAATTCGTCTCCGCCTGTCGCCAGTTCTCAAAGTGACCGACGTAAGGTGGCAATCATCCGTACCAGCAAACTCAGATAACGTACACGACATCACTTTATTGGCAGGCAACCCTCCCTCCCCCGACACACCGGTTGAACTTACCGGCGACGCTCTTAACTTCGTGCAAGCCACCCATGACCGGCGGTTGGCAGAGGACCTTCATGAACCCTCTGTGACTATCGTGCTGCCGAGAGTCGTAGCACCTACAGAAAGATTCATCATCAAACTTTCCTATGAAGGGGAACTTATCGACTACCGCCGAGACGGAAGAACCTACGTACTGAAAGACGCCCTGAACTGGATGCCAAGCCACCTTCATAACCGCGGTACACCAGGCACCCGTCTAAGTTTGACCTATCGGGTACCCGAGCGGTTTCGGGTAGCCAGTGGCGCCAGTTTGGTGGACGAGCAAATTATTGACGGTACCAGAATTATGCGGTGGGTTTCAGAGAACCCCGTCGCAGGTATGTCTTTCAACCTCGGGAGGTTTAATATCTCGACGGTAGAGCGTGACACGCCACCACACATAACCGTTTATGCAGACCGGACTCACCGCGGATTTAGCCCCAACACCCGAGAGAAAACGCTAGACGACTTGGCCGGTGCAATCCAGACCTACACCGATTACTTCGGTCCTTACCCATTTGAATCGCTATTGGTGACGGAAACTCCGACCTACAATGGTCTCGCTTTTCCCGGTCTTGTTTTACTTTCATTTCAAGCATTCGGCAATCTGCACACCGGCGAGGCAGAGTTGTTTCGTGCACACGAGGTCGCTCATCAATGGTGGGGTGTCTCCGTACCATTTGAAAACTATCGAGATCAATGGCTCTCGGAGGGATTTTCTCAATACTCAGCTGCCCTTTACACGTTGAAGGGCCTAGAGCGGGAAGACCAGTTCCTGGACATGTTAGATGCTTGGCGCCTAGACGTGCTGGGAGAAGTGAACATCGGGCAAGCCTACGGTAAAAACTATGGGTTCAGGCCCGAAGTTATTCGAAGAAGCGACGGTCATAAGTCCGGCCCATTATCGATTGGGTATCGACTGAGAACCGCGGAGACTCCGCTGGATTATCGAATTTTGGTTTATGAGAAAGGCGCCTTCGTCCTACACATGCTCCGGATGATGCTGACCGAACTAGAAACCGGTGATGATGAACCGTTCCGAAAACTGATGCGGAATTTCTTTCGAGAGCATTTATTCTCATCCGCTACGACGACCGCATTCGAAATGGCAGTCACCGAAGCATTCGGTAAACCAATGGACTGGTTTTTCGATCAATGGGTCCATGGTGTAGACATCCCCACTTATCGACCTGAATTAGAAGTCAGCCCACTCACCGACACGGCCGACCCATTTCTGCTGCACGGTCGCGTACAACAAGAAAACGTGCCGGACGGGTTCCGTATGCCTGTCCCCATTGTAATCAGGTTTGAAGACCGGCCGCCGCTTACTCATCGTCTGTGGGTCGATGCCAATACCGTTGACATTGAAATTCCGCTACCTGCACAACCGTCCGAAATCTTGTTCAACTACCAACACGGGGTTTTGGCTCACATTCGCTAACAGCACCCTCATGCTAATGCGATGAGGCGAAATTAGGCGGCAATTGACTTGAAGCTCCCTGTTAACTTCACTCTCTGTGAACGCTCTAAATCGCACGATTAACAGCGTCGATATCAATCTTCGCTATCTATTTGACTAGCCAGAAGCGTGCGCTGAGCTGCGAGAACCACAGGCCGTTCAATCAGCTTCCCGTCCAAAAGAAGGACCCCTCCCTTTTGAGCCTCATAGGCCGCCACCACCTTCCTGGCCCAAGCAACCTCTTCGTCCGTCGGCGAGAATGAATCTTGGATCACCGGAACCTGGTGTGGATGGATTGCCACCTTTCCAACAAACCCAAGCCGGCGACTTCGGCGACTTTCATCACCTAGCGCCTCTAGAGCCGCAACATCCATATAAGGTGCATCAATCGCACCGATACCCGCCGCTGTCGCTGCCAAAACCACTTTTGACCGCGAGTACAAAAGCGCATCCCATTCGACCGCGCAACCAATTTCGGCAGCAAGATCAATTGCACCGAACAAAAGCGCGGACACATTTGCTGAGGCAGCACCGATTTCCATGGCCGCATCAACGCCCCGGGCGGTTTCGATCTGAACGATCAAAGGAAAATGATCTTGGGTCGAAGAACTAAGGATAAGTTCTATAGCTCGCACCTCATCCGGGTCAGAAACTTTTGGCAGCACAAGTGCATCGGGTCGATTACCAGCGTAGTCGGCCCGACCAAAACATCTCAAAAGAGCATCCAAGTCACGTCGGCCGAGTTGAGTACTAGCGGCATTAATACGGAGGCTGACCTCAGTTCGAACGGAAGTCCGTTCCGTAAATAATCCCAGTGCGGCTTCGCGGGCCACTTCTTTGGAACTCGGACCAACACCATCCTCTAAATCAACACAAATGGCATCGGCTCCGGTTTTCAAGGCCTTCGGGTATCGATCGGGACGAGCGGCTGGTACAAATAACAAACTACGTCTGAGCTGAACAGGACCCTTCATTGAACGGCGATACTATAAAGATGACGTGCACCAAGTTACCAACAAGACCCTACCGGAGATAGTCACGATTCTACCGAGTGCCATCATCTCCTTCCAAAATGACCAATTAGTTTCCATAAAAGCGTGCCATCTCGTCGAGCCTGTTGTCGATCTCCGTTGCTGAAAACCAACGACCATTCAGCATGACGCCTGCACGATTAGCGACGTTGCGAATATCTTCAAATGGATTACCCGTTACAAGAAGCAGGTCCGCACGCTGTCCCTCTGCCACCATACCAAAATCATCGACCGCATCGAAGTACTCTGCCGGGCGCCTAGTGGCAATCTCAAGTACTTCGTATGGCGTCATACCCAACTCAACGTAAAGAGCCATTTCATGGTGCATCGCAAAACCAGGCACGCTAAAGATTTGCGGCGAATCAGTTCCGAGGGCGATGTTCGCGCCACCTTCATGCAATGCCATCAAAACGGAACGCCGAAGTGCCGAAACGCGACGATTAGTATCAATGTCGGTGGTTTCAAGTCGATCATCCACCGCCTTAATCCACCTCTCAACCGTTTCTGGTGGCATGTATTTTGTTTCGGGCCGCTCCGATAAAATCTCCACCGAGCCCCTTTCGTTGAAGAAGGCCGTCTCCCATAAAACCATTGTCGGCACAACCCACGTACCCGCATTGACTGTAGCCTCGACGAGGTCGGACATTAGCGATTCATCCACGATGGCCATCAGCTCCCCGACACCACGAAGCCCAACAGGAGAATCCGGTTGAAAAGTCTCAGGGACAAGTGCCTCGATGTAATTATCCAGATGATCTATCGACTGTTGGCCCACAGCTAAGGCGCCGCGGAGTCCCACCGCATCTGGCACGTGCCCCCCAAACGGAATATCTACTTCCTTTGCTGTTTCAGCCAATGCCTGAAACGCTTCGAGGGTCAAGCCTTCGTGGACTTTGAGCAGGTCGTATCCGTCGACTTTATACTCGCGAACCCGTTGTTCCGCCTCCGCCGGTACCGACACGCGAACGCCGTTCAGAGAAATGCTACCGAGATACAACTGAGGTCCTATCAGAAGCCCATGACGAATCTGTTCCCGCATCCTAAACTGTGATGGGTCCCCTTGCATGCCGCGAACTGTGGTGACACCGTTTGCAACGTACAGAAACAGCACGTTCCTGATATCGACATCTGACTGCCTCGGATCTGGCAGGTGCCCATGCATTTCAGTCAAGCCGGGCATCAGATAAGAGTCGTCGCCATCAATAACCTCAACCCCTTCCTCAGGGCCGATATCGTCAGCACTACCGATAGCAATGATTCGGCCATCCTGGATAACAACAACTTGGTCTTCAAGCACATGCTCGCTGTCCATCGGCAACACATTGACGTCGACGAAGGCTATGTCACCAGCAATCAATGTGTCAGGTCCACCGCAAGCAGACATGGCAAACGACACAGCAAGAGTAACCAGTAAGTAACAAATGCGAGTACGCTGGCGTGCGAACGCAATCATCGAGTCTGCCTCCTCATCTGAATTCAAGACGTCGACGGCGAAGGGATTACGCGTCGCGCTTCCGGTGTACAACCTTGCTTGTAGACCATAAATGTTCGCTGAAACTCGATCACAATCGTGCCGTTCTGATTAGATCCTGTCGTTTGAACCGTGACAATGCCCACGTTTGGTCGTGATTTTGATTCTCGTCGCTTGAGCACTTTACTCTCAGAATAAATCGTATCGCCCTCGAACACAGGATTTGGCAGTCGGACCTTATCCCACCCAAGATTAGCCATCACGTTGAGCCCCAGATCGATGACCGACTGTCCGGTCACTAAGGCCAGTGTGAACGTTGAATCCACTATGGGACGCCCGTACTCAGTTCCACCAGCATAAACATGATCGAAATGGATTGGATTGTTGTTCTGGGTAAGTAATGTGAACCAAACATTGTCTGCGGCGATCACGGTTCGCCCGACAGGATGCCGATAGACATCGTCAACCTCAAAGTCCTCATACACCCTTCCCGTCCATCCCTCTTTAATCGTCATATCATCGTCCGAGTGAAGTCACACAACTCCCGCTGACCGCCAAGATTCCACCACCGAGTCATCGTAGCCAAGCTCCCTAAGAATGTCTCCTGTCTGCTGGCCAATCTCAGGAACGGGGTCCATTCGTGGTGTCACATTCTCGATACTCCACGGCGGATAAAGAGCCCTCAGCGGACCAACGGGCGAACCGACATTAGTCCAACGTCCGCGGGCTGAAAACTGCGGATGTGCAGCAAAATCATCGACCGTGTTAAAACGTGCGTGCGCTACTCCTGCTTGGTCTAATCGAGCAATGGCCTCTTTCGCCGATAGCGCAGACAAGATTGGATCGACGATATCGTGGAGTTCAGTCAGGTGTTTCACTCGCCTGGAATTGCTGTTAAACCGACAATCGGCGGCCAGGGGCGGTTGGCGCAAAACCTTTTGACAAAAAGCTAGCCACTCCCGCTCGTTCTGAACACCAAAATAAATCACTTCCCCATGAGCAACAGAAAACGGTCCGTAAGGCGCAATCGTTGCATGCCGCGGACCTGTTCGTGACAACGGTTTGTCTCCGTAGCCGCTGTAATATAAGGGATAGCCCATCCATTCACCTAGAGCCTCAAGCATCGAGATTTCGATCGCCGCTCCGACGCCCGTGCGAGACTGCACCAGCAGTGCACTCAGGATACTGGTTAACGCATACATACCTGCCGAAATATCAGCAACCGCAATCGCTACTTTCGCCGGTTCGTCAACCGAACCGTTAATAGACAATAAGCCCGTCTCCGCCTGTACCATCAAGTCGTACGCTTTCTTCCCACCATACGGCCCATCGGAGCCATAACCTGAAATGTCACAAGCCACCAGAGATGGAAAGCGTGCTCGCAACTGGCGAGCACTAACCCCCAAGCTTACAGTCGACTCTGGACTCAAGTTCTGCACAAAAACGTCGGCTCGATCTATTAGTCTGTCAATAACTCCGATAGCTTCAGGTCTTTTAATGTCGAGCGTAAGTGACTCTTTCGACCGATTGAGCCAAACGAAATGACTCGACATCCCGCAGACAGTCTGATCATAGTCCCTAGCAAAGTCCCCAGTTCCAGGTCGTTCAATCTTGATCACCCGAGCACCTAGGTCCGCCAATTGACGAGTTGCGAAGGGGGCAGCAACCGCCTGTTCGAATGCAACAACTGTGGTTCCCTGGAGCGGTCGCATCAGAAATATCGAAGGTCAAATCTACCGTGCATCATGCTTGACACCTTATACAATCCATAATTAGAACTACTCATATTTGCCTGTCGCCGATCAACTGATTCTCTCAAAAAACAAGAGTGTAGACTCTAATGACCTGTCCCATACAAGAATGCACCGAACGTGAACCCCTTTGGGCGCTGGGAAGATAAGAAGACTGATTATTTTTCACTTATGGCAACTCAGAAGTTAGTGACGCTTGGCTCGGACCAATTGTTGTCATCCGACCGACTCAACGGACGAAGCGTAGGTGTTGTGTGCAATGCGGCCTCAGTTGATTCAGAGCTCCATCATATTGTCGACCGGGTTGCAGCAAACCCGGACTTAACGCTCACAGCTTTGTTCGGACCTCAACACGGTTTCCACTCGGTCGAACAAGACAACATGATCGAGACCGCTCACGCCAAGCACCCCATCTACGGAATCCCAGTTTACTCACTATATGGCAATACACGGGAACCAACCGCTCAGATGCTGCAAGGTCTCGACGTTCTCATCATCGATCTGCAAGATGTCGGAACCCGCGTATATACGTATGCATACACCCTAGCTAATTGTTTACGTGCTGCAAGTCGCCACGGCGTGGCCGTGGTTGTGTGTGACCGCCCTAATCCCATCGGTGGCCTTGTCATAGAAGGCCCGACACTCGAAACTGGCCTCCGATCCTTCGTAGGTCAGTTTCCGATACCTCTTCGGCACGCCATGACAATCGGTGAACTAGCCCATCTATTTAATACGCATTACGGCATTGGAGCCGAACTTGATGTCATCCCAATGAGCGGCTGGACCCGAGATGGCTACTACGAGGACACTGGTCTCACTTGGGTAATGCCATCGCCAAACCTTCCAACAATTGACAGCGCAGTGGTCTATCCCGGCTGCGTTCTTTTCGAAGGCACTAACGTGTCAGAAGGTCGAGGCACAACCCGGCCGTTTGAATTGATTGGCGCACCGTGGATCCATGCGAAAAAACTAGTGGACACGTTGAACGCCCTACAACTGTCTGGGGTGGCTTTTCGACCAATACAGTTCCAACCTACTTTCCAAAAACATGCGGGGCAAGTGTGTAGCGGGTGTCAAATACATGTCACTGATCGCAACATCTTTCAATCAATTAAAGTATCCGTGGCGCTCTTACAAGCACTGCGACAGCAGAATTCTGACTTGTTCGAATGGCGAAAACCTCCCTACGAATACGAACACGTGAAACTACCAATCGACATCCTTGTGGGAAGATCCGGCTTTCGTGAACAGGTTGAAGGCAACCTGTCCGCGCACACGATTGTGGAATCTTGGGCGTCAAGTTTGGAAGAATTCAAACATGTGCGACGACAATTTCTTCTCTATGAATAAGGAACAAGAATATTTTTTGGCATGTTACGATTTGCGCTTCACCAATGCGAGAAACCTCAGTATGTCAATTCGAGCACACAATCCATGTAACCGCAGCACCGACTAAGGTCATCGCCGCGTTCTTCGATCCAACGTCACTCGCGACGTGGTGGAAAACTGCGCGCTCCGTAACCACACCCCGGCCGCTTGGGATTTATGCCGTCGAATGGGAGCAGACCCCCTTCCAAGACACAGTACTCGGTTCTCTTGGAGGTGTGTTCTACGGCACAGTGATGGAATTTCGAAACGGCCGAGAATTTCTCGTTGCCGATGCGCACTGGCTACCACCAGAAAGTGATCCCATCGGACCCATGGTTCTTGAGGTTACTTGTAAGGTGAGTGGCCCCGCTACCGCCCTGACAGTACGCCAGAGCAGTTCGGAAAATGGTGAGCGCTGGTCCCGATATTATGACTTGGTCGCATCCGGATGGATTGATTCGCTAACCGGCCTAAAACGATACCTCGAACACGGTGGTCAACCACGCTTGCCTGCGCGCGGTTTCGTGTTTCGATGATGTCTCGACATATCGTCATCATCGGGGGAGGTGTCATTGGATCGAGTATTGCCTTCCACCTCCTGAGTAGTGACAGCACGCTCGATGTCATCGTGATCGAACGTGATCCCTCTTACACTCGAGCTTCCTCCCGCTTGGCCATGGGAGGCATCCGCCAGCAATTTAGCTCACGAGTCAACATCCAACTTGCCCAGTACGGCGTGAATTTCTATCGCCACTTTGACGAAAGGTTTGGACATCTACACGAGAGCCAGGCGAGCTTTCATCAGCGAGGATATTTGTTTCTCGTGGATGCTGTGCGAGCAAAATACTTTAAAAAACGCCTAGACCGACAGCAACAGCTTGGCGCATCTGTAACCCGACTCGAGGTTGACCAAATTCAGCGCCTTTTACCTGACGTGGTCCTCGATGACATTGAGTTCGGAGTGTTTGGCCCCCAAGACGGATACGTAAATCCTAGTGCGATCCTCAACGGGCTTAGATGTGCAGCCATCGAAGTCGGCACCCAATATCTGACCACCGAGGTGACTAACATCACAATGAATTCTGGCCAGTCGTCAACCATCTCGCTCAAATCTGGCAACAAAATATCAACCGGAACAGTTGTGATTGCCGCAGGTGCCTACTCGGCCGGCCTTGGACAAATGATCGGTGTCGAAGTCCCCGTCACACCGGTCAGACAACAATTGTTTCGCTGCACCCTACCAAAACGATGGCCATACCGTTTCCCGGTTGTTGTTGACCCAACTGGTGTACATTGGAGACACGAAGACCCGACCGGACCACACGGTCCAGATAACTTAATCGTCGCCTGCACCAAAGCTGATGAACCACCTGGGGAGAATTTCTTGTGCGACTTCACACGCTGGGAATCCGAGTTCCGAGAACCAATGGTCCGGCGAGTGCCTACACTTAAAAATGTTCGGCTCATCAACGGGTGGGCTGGACTTTACGAAATGACCAGTGACCACAATCCTGTCATAGGCGAACACCCAGACCTTGCAGGACTATTTCTAGCAACGGGATTCAGTGGACACGGTTTAATGATGGCACCCGGTGCAGGCCGCACAGTGTCCGAATTAATTCTTACTGGCAAATCCTCAATTGATATCTCAGCTTTTGACGTAACCCGCTTTAGACACGGCGAGCTCTTCTGGGACGATGCAATGATTTAATGCCGAACCAGATGCCTTCCATCAGAGAACTCGCTAGGCAGATTAGGACTGGACAAACGACTACCGTACAGATTGTCGATCGGTGTCTGCAGGCAATTGTTGAACGTGAGAAAGACATCAACGCCTTCATAACTCTCCTAACCGATGACGCCCAAGCCCAAGCGCGCAGAACCGACGATGAAATTAAGCGCGGCGAAGACCGAGGATTCTTGCACGGCATTCCAATCTCCATTAAGGACATCATCGATCTGGATGGAGTTCCTACGACCGCCGCGTCCGCCGTTCGACAGGGACATCGTGCGACAAGCGACGCGACAGTAGTCGCTCGACTCAGAGCCGCAGGAGCTATCTTTATTGGAAAATGCAATCTTCATGAATTTGCATTCGGAACAACTGGAGAAGACTCTGCGTTCGGACCAACACGCAATCCACATGTACCCGATCGCTTGGCTGGAGGCTCCAGTAGCGGATCGGCAGCATCGGTAGCAGCTGGAATGGCACTCGCCTCAATCGGAACTGATACCGGTGGCTCAATCCGCATACCAGCTGCTGCATGTGGAGTCGTCGGTCTCAAGCCAACACAAGGGGAACTGACCACCAAAGGAATTGTCCCTCTGGCGCCAACGCTGGATCATGTTGGGCCGCTGACAAATACAGTCGGCGACGCAACTCTCATTTACCAGGTGATGGCCGGTGGGTCAGTGCGAGCCGAGAGCAACAAAGTCGTGCGGCACACAAAACAACCGCGGAGGCAATTAGGCCTGCTGAAGTCATATTTCCTAGATCAAGTCGATGCAGATATCCGCCGCAGTTTTGAAGAAACCCTCGACCATCTGCGGAAGGTCGGTTACAACATTCGAGAAGTCAGCATTGATCATGCAGATACCATCGCTACAACCTATCGCCTCACTCAGTTATATGAAGCATTTCAGATTCACGAACATATCTTGGAAACGCAATACGAAGACTATTCACCTGATGTCCGAGACCGACTTAGCTTGGGACGACACGTGTCTGAAAACGACTATCAGCAAATGCAGGTCGAGCGAGCGATCTTACAAACAGAAGTCGATCGAAGCCTAGGTAATATCGACGCACTCATTCTGCCGACCCTCGCAATTCCCGCACCAAAACCTGGCTCTACCCAAGCACTAATTGACGGACAATTTCAGGACCTCCGGGCAGTCTCACTGCGTTTAACACAACTGTTCAACTTGACGGGGCACCCGGCTATTTCTCTACCAACTGGCACTACTTCCGCTGGTGTCCCCTGTGCGACCCAGCTGGTGGGACAACGGCATCACACCGAGTCCCTACTACAACTCGCTTCAGAGCTCGAGGCAACTCTGGAATCGTGGCAGACCTTCAGTCGGAAGTGACCACCTTTTGCTGAAGGGCCTGGTACGAATTTTCGGTTGGAGCACCCTGTTCGACAGGAAGCCCGGCATCAACCCAACCTTCATTCATTTCGCCGGTGATTCTGCTTTGCGCTCCACCGAAGCCCCCGACAACATTCGTTACGTCTTGATAACCTGCTGCGATCAGGATTTGACCCGCCTGTGTCGACCGACCTCCCATCTGACATCCCACAAGGAGCTTTGAATCGGTTGCGTAGTTGGCCTGTACGACGGCTAAGAAATCCTCGTTTGGCTGCATCTGTCCCGTTCGAGAATCAAGATTCAGCAGCGGTACGTTGTGCGCACCGGTTGGATGACCGTTCTCGAACTCAGGAATCGAACGAACATCAATGTATGTGTAACCGGCATCACTCTGTAGCTTGTGCGCCGTCTGGACATCAGCCTGTTTGAGACTCATTCCACTCGACTCCTTTACTAGTTTCTAATGTTTTATTAACTAATTTTACTCGATGGCTCTCAAGACCTCATCTGGCATGTGTCCTTCAATCGCTAACAAGGTTCGTTTTTTAGTCAGGCCACCCGTAAAACCACCTAATTTTCCACCATGAGCAATAACACGGTGGCAAGGAACGATGATCGGAATCGGATTCCGACCCAAGGCTCCTCCGACGGCCCGAGCGGCCAGAGGGGAACGTATAACACTTGCGATGTCTCCATAAGTTTTTAACTGACCGAACGGAATACTTCGAGTGGCCAGGAGAACCCGGCGGGTGAAATCGGTAACGCTTCGCAGATCGATTGGAACTGTAAACTGGCTGAGTTGGCCTTGAAAATATGCCTCAAGTTCAACTATGGCCCGCTGTAGAGCATTCCCGTCATCACAAACCTTGTCTGCTTGTGAGACGAGATAAGATCGGCAGTCTTTCTCGTCTGGTCCGTCGAAACGAACATTGCAGATACCTTGCGAAGATGAGGCAACGAAAACGTTCCCTATTGGTGTTCGAAACGAATCGAACCTCACCACCAATCTGGCAATGGCACGCAATCCAAGCTCGGAAGTCACATTCAATATTCTCCTATGCTACGCTCACCGCCAGCTATGACGTCTTCCGAATCCACCCCGCCCACGGAGGCGTCATCAAGAAACTCTCAGGATAGCCGCCACGGCTCTGCCCATCTCGCGCGATCGGCCGGCACCATCGGTGCTGCAACATTAACCAGTCGGGTACTGGGTCTTGTTCGTGATCAAATGCTCGCCTATTTGTTTGGGGCCAGTAACGCTATGGATGCGTTCAACGTAGCCTATCGGATCCCCAACTTAATGCGAGACCTATTTGCCGAAGGTGTAATGAGTGCCGCTTTCGTTCCAACGTTCACACGGCGATTGACATTGCAGGGCAAAGCTGCGGCATGGCAAGTTGGCAATCAGTTAGTGAACGGCTTGATCATCGCTACCGGCACTTTGGTGGTACTTGGAATCATCTTTGCAGATCCTTTGGCAAGACTGTTAGCAGGGAACTACGCGCAGGTTCCAGGAAAACTTGAACTTACGATCTTCTTGACCAGAATCATGCTCCCATTCTTGACCTTGGTCGCCATCGCGGCCGCGGTGATGGGTATGCTTAATTCACTTAATCGCTTTCTTGCACCCGCACTGTCTCCCGCGATGTTCAACGTGGGGATCATTGCAAGTGCAGTCTTACTTGTCCCCGTAATGCCTCGGTGGGGATTGCATCCAATCACCGCCATTGCTATAGGTGCCCTCATCGGCGGCTTCGGCCAAATCGCTCTACAGCTACCAAGCCTCTATCGAGAAGGCTATCGGTATCGGCCAAAATTCGACCCAGGAGATTCCGGCCTCCGCGAAATTCTAGGATTGATAGGACCTGGCACTATTGCTGGCGCGGCGCTTCAGATCAACTTGTTAGTCAACATGGTGCTCGCTACCGGAGAAGGCACTGGAGCGGTCTCGTGGCTGAGTTATGCCTTCCGTGTGATGTATCTTCCGATCGGACTGTTCGGCGTTTCGATTGCCACGGCGACGCTCCCGGCCATTTCAAGACAAGTAGCCCACGAAGATTTATCTGAATTTCGAAAAACAGTTTCCACCGCCATGCGCATGATGCTCGTACTCAATATACCGGCACTGATCGGTTTGATGGTTCTAGCCGAGCCAATCATCGGCTTAATCTTTCAACGAGGAAGTTTCGGACCATCCGACACTACCGCGACAACTGCTGCACTGATGTTCTATGCACCTGGCTTGGTCGGCTATTCGACTGTTCGGATTGCTATTCCATGCTTTTACGCGATGCGGAATAGCCTCACCCCAGCGCTAGTAAGCCTGATGACAGTTGTTCTTAACATCGCACTCAATGTGATCTTGGTTCGTGTTTTAGGATTCAGGGGCCTTGCCTTAGGAACCTCAATTGCAGCCCTATTCAACGCGGTGGTCTTGATCGGACTCCTCCACCGACGCTTACACGGAGTAGACCTCATTCGAATTCTCAAGACCGGCTTCAAAATCACTGTGGCAGCAGCCCTCATGGCTGTGGCAGTTTCAATCGGCCATAGTTGGCTTGTCGATTCTTTACCAGGAACCGGCCTTCTATCACGGATGTTTCAGGTCTTCGGAAGCGTTCTCATTGGCGTAGCCGTCCTCGCTGCGAGTGCCAGACTGCTGCGGATTTCAGAATGGCAGGATCTAGAACGACAACTGTTACCCGGTCGCAACCGAATGCCTTGACGGTTACTTATGGACTAAACAGAAAACTTATGAGCTACGTCCGTGGTACGATTATGAAATTCTGAGATTAGTTGATAATTTACATGCTTAAGTTCTGCAGAACTCTCTGACATGCGATATCCGTATTCCTCGAGCCCAACTCACCATCAATTCGGTTCGGGTCTAAGTCTAATGACGCCAGTCGTCAAAGCTCTCATCTGGACGAATGTTGCAGTATTTTTAATTACCTCGCTCATACCACCGGCTTTTGGCTGGCTGAGTTATCTCCTCGGCTTGACACCTGAACTCGTTTTAACTCGGTTCATGTTCTGGCAGCCCCTTACGTATCTCTTCATGCACGGTGGCGTGGGTCACATTCTCATCAACATGTTGATTCTGTGGATGTTTGGAGTGCAATTGGAGCGCTTATGGGGCTCACGGTTTTTTCTTCGCTACTATTTGGTCGCCGGGGTCGGCGCGGCGGTAATTACGCTCGTGTCATCGCTGCTACCCTTCTCATTTAGCGCGGCAACCTATACGACGGTGACGATCGGCGCCTCTGGAGCTATTTACGGTCTCCTGATGGCTTTCGCGATGCATTACCCGAACGCACCAATCTTGATGTTTTTCGTTATCCCCGTACCTGCCAAGTACTTTGTCATGATCCTAGGTGCGATCGCATTTATTTCAACGCCACGCGGTGGCGGCGTCGCACACGTCACACACCTAGGAGGATTGGTCGCGGGTTATTTTTACCTTCGGTATCTTCGGACCATCCCATCCCCCCGCTTCGGGTTCGGCCGGCTCGGAATCATCGCAGATATTAAATACCGATACGTCAAATGGAAAATCGGGCGACTTCGCAAGAAATTTGACGTCTACCCTGGCGGCAACGACCAAGATTGGAACAAACGGATTCGCGGCAACGACCAAGATTGGGACAAACGGATTCATTGAATCAGAAGTCTTCTCTAGTGGGCGACTGAAGGAGCTGCCCTAATGATTTCCGGAATGTTGGAAACCACCTGCTCACGTGTACAAAACCTTCTGCTAAATCCCTTCTGACACAATGGAAATCTGAAAAGTATCATCAAGAGCCTCGGCCTGATGCATGACTCCAGAAGGTACACGCAATACTTCGCCTTGGATTACGACCATCTCCTGTCCGGCGACCAGCCACCTCACTCTACCCTTCAAAACATAGACCATTTGTTCTTCATCATGAACATGAAGCGGGACATGTGCGCCTCTTTTCAAATACACCTGCGCCAACGTTAGGCTATCACCGGTCACAATTTTTCTGGAGACCATCTCCGTCACTTTTTCAAGGTCGAGTTCGTCCCAACGCTGAATATCTACCATAGTCACTTATTCACCCCTTCAAAACCGTCCTAAAAATCGGTGCGGGACGGATAGAAGAGACGGGGTTGAGAATTCCAATGGTATCCTTAGGGTCAAAGATCACAATGTGGGTTCTTCCACAATTCATTGCACTACTTTGTCTAATCGTCGGGACCGGCAGTACTGTCTCTGCGCAGGATCTTCGCAACGTGCCAATTCTGCGCTCAACAGGTGGCTTGCCACCCCGCGTCGTCGGACTATTCCGGCAACCAGTCGCTTTTCAACAATCTACCAACGGGGACTATTATGTCTTAGACCGGCGAGGACAATCTGTGTATCGAATCACCCCAACCGGAGAGGCCGAGCAGATTGTGCAGATTGGACCGGAGCAGGGGCGACTGCTTGGCCCAATTTCTCTGCATGTGGGTCCGAGTGGACAATTCGTAGTCGCAGATGCGCCAAACGGTCGGGAGCGGGTCCAAATATTTGACGAAAACGGCGCGACTCTAGGGCAATTCACACTACCCGGCCGAGCAGCACCGCGGATAATTCTCGACAATTTGGTTCTTAATGGTGTTGGCTCACTCCAATTAACCGACCAGTCAATAGTAATGAATCAACCTGAGTTGGGTGGGCTTGTCACAGAATTCAGCTACGCGGGAAATCCTTTTAGAACCTTCGGCGTATTTCGGCGAACCGGATATGAGAGCGACCGTGATATTAATCTTTCGCTAAACAGTGGAATCCCCCTAGTCGACCCAACGGGAGGCTATTACTTCGTCTTTCAGACTGGTGTCCCAATTTTTCGTAAATACGACCCGCAAGGCACGCTCGTCTTTGAGCGCCACATCGAAGGCTCAGAGCTAGACCCCATAATTAACTCGCTTCCCACAAGTTGGCGCCAACGTGGCGACGAACAAGGCCGTAACTTTCCAGTAATTCCACCCACGATTCGGACAGCCGCAGTCGACCGCTTGGGTCACTTATGGGTCGCTTTAACCGTACCTGTCATCTACGTCTATGACGCTAATGGTGAAAAACTTCGGACCGTAAGACTTGAAGCTGCCGGCCTCATTCAACCGGATAGCCTATCTTTTTCGACAACGAATAGTTTACTGGTCACCCCAGGATGCTACGAATTTAAGGTCTGGTGACTGAACTAGCTGAAAAAATCCAATAAAAGAAATTTATCTTTATTCTTAGCCTTTCTGGTTTGTTGCCGGGCACAGAACGTGTTTGTTATCATTCACTGTTTGTTCAGCTTCGGGAAACGGCGTTGTATCCTGCCTTTTTGGGTTAACGTCAGAGCGGATCCGGTGTCCAACCGGTGCCATATTCAACATGCCCGATGAGCGTGACCCGTTTCTAGGAAAGTCTCTGCGCTACATGCAGGAGAACATCCGACGGGCTGGACCGGCAGCAGCGGCAAGTTACACGTTGATTGGATCGATTCTCCTTCTTGGTGGAGGGGGCGCAGTAATAGACCGATGGCAGGATAGTGCGCCATGGGGACTGTTTGTGGGGTTACTCCTCGGCGTAGTGGTTGGTCTCTACGAAGTGGCAAAAGCGGTTTGGAAACCGTGAGCTTAATGTGGGCGGTAGTCTCGGGTTCCATAGTTTCGAGTGTATTCGTCGCGACATACGTCATGCCGTCGGTCGCAACGGAGGTTCTCGTAGGAATGGCTGGACCAGTTGTTGTGGCGGTTGGTTCCATCCTGGTGATGGAGCGGGCGTCTCGACGGACGCCGGCAAGTTTAACGCGGGTACTGATTCGTGCATTTGTCATGAAGATGGTGGTTTTCGGGGTGTATGTAGTTCTTGCCACTGCGGTGATGGCGCTTGATGTAATTGCCTTTTTTGTGAGTTTTACGTTGTACTTTGTGGCGCTCTACTTGGTAGAAGCGTTTTACGTTTACCGGTTGTGTTTATTGGACAGGACATCGTCGCAACCAAACTAGAGCAATATATTTCTACCAATGAACCAACCTGATCACATAGACCAGACAGAACACGGAGCCGAACACGCATTCGATGCCGGTGAAACGATTATCGGGCACATTGCGAATGGGGAGCACCCGGTCTTACCTCTGCCAGCTATTGCTGGCATCGACTTTTCAATCTCGAAGCATGTCTTCATGTTGTTGTTGGTCGCGACAACACTCTTCTTTTTGATTACGCTGGTTGTTCGACGTTATCTCCGGCAGGATCAAATGATTCCAAGTGGTTTCATGAACGGCTTAGAGTTTGTTGTCGAGTTTGTCCGTGATGCCATCGTTCTTCCCAATGTTGGTCCTAAATGGGTTAAAACATTCGCTCCGCTGGGTTTGACCTTCTTCTTTTTTATTTTGGGAGCGAATGTTATCGGTTTGATTCCAATCTTTGAGGTTTTGGGGCTGGTGGACCATACGCTCCTTCATACTGGCGAAGATTCGTTAGTCAAGCACATGATCCATGGGGGGACGACTGCAACAGCGAACTTTAATGTTACGGCCGCCCTTGCGACGGTTACATTTGTATCGATCATTGTTGCTGGCACCATGGCACACGGATTTATTCAACACTGGGTGAACCTTGTACCTCATGGACTTGCGTGGCCACTGTATATCTTGCTCATTCCCATAGAAGTGATGGGAATGTTTGTTAAGCCGTTTGCGTTAACTATGCGGCTTGCTGCAAATATGGCAGGTGGACATATCGCGATTCTTGCGATCCTGTCGTTCGTTTTTATCTTCACAGAACTTTTTGGGACAGCGATGGCAGGGATCGGTGTGGGTCTAGCTGTATCCGTGCCACTCGCTGTCGGCATCAATGCCCTCGAAATTATTGTCGTTCTTGTACAGGCGTATGTATTTACGCTGTTGTCGTCCGTATTTATTGGTATGGCCATTAACGTACATCATTAGTCAAAACAGAACATAAACGGAGATTAACTGAATGGAAAACCTGCATTTATTTGGAGTCGCTATCGGGCTTGGAATGATTGTCATCGGCGCTGGATTAGGCATCGGCCGATTCGCTGCTGCTGCTGCTGAAGGCATTGCTCGTCAGCCGAGTGCCGCAGCTCAAATCACGGCAGCTGTCAACCTGCCTTTGTTCTTGCTTGAAGGCGTCGCGATTTTGGCTGAAGTCTTCGCGTTACTAATCCTGCTGCTAGCAGCGTAAGGTAGGCTGTCCATGGACAATCCTCTTGTTCAGGTTGAACCTGGGCTGTTTATTTGGACCATTCTCGTTTTTGTGGTCCTGCTGACACTGCTTAAAAAGTTTGCCTGGGGGCCATTACTTGCTGCACTTGAAGAGCGGCAAGAGGGCATTCGTAAATCACTGGATGACGCTGCTCAAGCTCGGAAAGAGCTTGAGCAGGTGCAAGAGGAATCCAACCGCATCGTGGCCAAGGCTCGAGCTGATGCTGATGCCATCATTGCCTCAGGTCGTGCTGACGCATTGAAGCTCCAAGAGGAACTCAGAGCAAAAGCACGCCTCGAAGCTGAAGGTATCGTTAAGAATGCTGAGCGGGAAATTCAGCAGCAGACCACCCAGTCGCTAGCCCAGATTCGAGAAGAAGCGGTTGACCTATCGCTTTCAATTGCCTCAAAACTGATACAGCGAAATCTTTCAAAGAAGGACAACGAAACACTAATCCAAGACACTCTCAAGCAAATCCGAACCCCTCAAGCGTGACCTCACCGCGATAGGGCGTAAGGTTTCTCTTTACGAACAAAATCCCGCTCGGGTAGTGCAGCTTGTCGGAAGGTTGCTCTGCGTCAGGGGAGAACAGAAGCTGAGGCCGTTGCACCCAGTGTCGCCGCGGCGGCTTGTGCATGCTCAAAGAGCGGCTGCGGGTAGATACCAAACAGAATGCTTGCCACCAATGTAATAACGATTGTAGTTGCCATGGCCGGCCCAAGAGCAATATCCGAACCAGACACCTCTTCCTTGATCCACATAAAGACAACCACTCTGATGTAGTAGAACAACGAAATCGCACTATTGACAACACCAACAATGGCAAGCGTCACAAATCCCTGATCAATTACGGCACTAAAAATCCAAAACTTACCCATAAATCCAGCCGTCGGTGGTATCCCACCGAGAGACAACATGAAGACTAACATCGCTATCGCGGCCAGTGGGCTTCGGAAATAAAGTCCGCTGAGATCCTTAAGTTCATCGCCGACCACGTCATGACGCCTCATCATGGTGACAATCGCAAAAGCACCGAGTTGCATAAAGACATAGACAGCGAGATAAACCATTGCGGCCGTCCATCCTCGAGACGTTCCCGCCACAATACCAAGCAGAACATATCCAGAGTGTGCAATCGATGAATAGGCAAGCATCCTCTTGGTGTTACTTTGTGTGATCGCCGCAATGTTCCCGACAGTCATCGTCAAAACCGCTAGCCACGCAAACATCATCTGCCAATCATTGATTAGAGCCGGAAGACCTTCAACTAACACGCGGAGTAACATGGCGAACGCGGCTGCCTTGGACCCTACTGATAGATAGGCAGTAACGGGCGTTGGGGCACCTTCATAAACATCCGGTGCCCACATATGAAACGGGACAGCCGCAATCTTGAAGGCCATCCCAGCAGCAAACAGAATAAGTGCGAGAGAAACCAGACCGCTCGATTCCGAACCTCCTAGACTCGACGCAATCTCAGCAAGATTAGTCGAGCCCGACACCGCGTACAACAAAGACATGCCGTAGAGCAGAACCCCAGTAGAAAACGCGCCTAACAGATAGTACTTAACACTAGCCTCATTGGACCTTTGATTCGGCTTCAAGAAGCCCGCCAGTATGTAAAACGACACGGCCATAGTCTCAAGACCGATGAACAACGTAATTAGATCGACGCCGCTCGCCATAAACATCATCCCGAGCGTGGCGCACAAGATCAGGAAGTAATACTCCCCAGACCGAACACCTTCTACCTTCAAATATGACGGAGACATCAATACAGTCACAAAAGCAGTGACTAGAAAAATAAACTTGAAGAAAGTCGCAAATCCGTCAATTGCCAAAAGACCACGCGAGGCTGTGGTATCAACCCCAATGAATGTCGCCAATAGACCTGCGGTCGCAACCAACGTCACCAGGGTTACCGGTAACGTAAGGTCGTCTCGTTTCTTGAAGACAAGATCAACCACCAACACGGCTAAAGCGCCAACTGTGAGGGTTATCTCAGGCAGAATGTAGTAAAAGTCCGCAGCAGTGAATCCAGCTGGCATCTAGCGCGCTCCCCCACGAACAGGACTGACGGACGACGTTACAGACTCATTTTCGCCGTCCGCAGTTTGACCATTCAAGTACGCGAAGCGGGGCGTGTAGTCGCTGTTCACTCTGACCATCACATGATCAACCGAAGTCTCAAGACGGTCTAAGAAAGGCTTCGGGTAGAGACCGATCCAGACCGCTAGGATCAAGAGTGGTGCGAACGTGCAGAACTCACGCAAACTTAAATCCGGCAGTTTCTCATTCTTGGGATTCGTGACATCGCCAAACATAGTTTGTTGGTAAAGTCGAAGCATATAGGCCGCACCTAACACAATGCCCGTCGCAGCAACGGCTGCCCACAGCTTGTTCACCACAAAAATACCTTGCAGTATGAGTACCTCACCGATAAACCCATTTAAAGTTGGCAATCCAATCGACGACATCGTCATAATCAGAAAGATCGCGGCATATACCGGCATTACTTTCGACAGGCCACCATATTCTGAGATTTCACGCGTATGCCGGCGCTCGTAAACGATTCCAACAATCAGAAAGAGCGCACCGGTAGAAATACCATGGTTCAGTTGCTGCACGATGCTACCCGTAATACCAACGGGCGTCAGCGCAAACAACCCAAGCATAACCATTCCCATATGGCTCACACTCGAGTACGCAACCAACCGCTTCCAGTCACGCTGAGCCATAGCTACCAGCGCCCCATATATGATTCCTATAATGGACAACAGAACCACCATCGGTACGAAATACTGGGTCGCTTCCGGAAGAATGGGCAGGCTAAATCGAATAAAACCGTAGGTGCCCATCTTGAGTAGGACAGCTGCCAAAATGACCGATCCCGCTGTGGGAGCATCGGTGTGCGCGTCTGGTAGCCATGTGTGAAAAGGAAACATTGGAACCTTAACCGCAAACCCAAGAAAGAAAGCTAAAAACACCCACCATTGCAAGTCGAATGGCATGTTCAGTTCATGGAACTGAGTAATGTCAAATGTATAGACCCCAGTCACACTCTCGTTGTAGAAATAGACGGCCAAGATACCCAGCAACATAACTACGCTGCCGACCAGTGTGTAGAGAAAGAATTTGATTGCCGAATAGAGTCGGTTGTCGCTACCCCAGATTCCGATCAAGAAATACATCGGAACTAGCATGACTTCCCAGAATAAAAAGAACAGGAGGAAATCGAGTGAGACAAAAGCACCGATCATGCCCGTCTGGAGCATTAGCAAAAAGATGTAATACTCCTTAACCCGAACCGTCACGGCTGTCCAAGAAGACAACGTCGCAATGACACCAGTCAGAGTGGCTAGGAGAATTAGAAGGACACTAAAACCATCAACTCCTAAGAAATACTCCGCGCCGATGGACGGAATCCAGGCATGGCGCTCGACTAATTGCCATCCTGGGTTCTGTGTGTCGTAAACAAACCACAATGGCACCGAAACCAGGAAGCCCAGCACGGCAAAAGCGTTGGCGATCCATCGAATTGTGTCCTCACTGTGCTTGTTAACAAACAGCAGGACCGCCACACCGACAAGTGGAGTAAATAGAATCAGCGATAACAAAGGCATTTCAGCTTCACTCACGATCTTCAATCAATAGCTTGGAACACTGGTTTAACGTCCAACTAGATACCATGTTACGAACGCGAACACACCGAACAACGTCGCAAACGCGTAGTTCTGGATCAGACCGGTTTGAACCCGTCGGAATCCAAAACTGGCTTCGCGACAAGTGTTGCCAACCAAGTTAACAATGCCATCCACAACATATTTATCCAACACGTGAGAAATCCACGACAAAATGAGCGTCGTCCGACCGGTGCCATTAACAGCACCATCAACGACAGCCCGATCAACCGCAAACAACCCATGTGCACTCTTCATCGTTCCAGCCACAACGGTCTTACCGTAGAACTCATCAACGTAATATTTATTTGTCAACACTTTGTGTGGCCCAGCCCATTGTTCTGCCCACCGGCCAGATACTTCTGGTTGCTGGACATAATTCCGCCGAGCTAAAAGGATCCCCCCGACCGCAAGAAACACTGAAATTCCCATGAGACCAAACTCTGCGGCATGCGACAGGTGGTGAACTTCTTCAGCATGTTCAGCTGAGCCGGCCACAAAACTGGGCTCCAGATAGTGTTCGAGCGCATTCGGAATCCCAACGGAATCACCTAGAACAGCAGGAATTCCAACATAGCCAGCCGCTATCGCTCCAACTGCCAGCACCATCAGAGGAACAGTCATTGCTCGTGGTGATTCGTGTGGCCCGTGCCACGCATGGCTGTCCCCATGGCCGTGGTCATCGCTTTCAGCGTGTTCCCAAGATGGCCCACGATAATCTCCATAGAACGTCATGTAGATTAACCGGAACATGTAAAACGCCGTCATTGCTGCAGTTATTGCGCCAATCACCCAAAGGACCGGACTCGCCATAAAGGTGTAGGCCAAAATTTCATCTTTACTGAAGAAACCCGCCAATCCAGGAACACCGGCTATTGCAAGGGCACCGATAAACATAGTTAGGAAGGTAATCGGCATGTACGCTCGTAGCCCCCCCATCTTGGTCATCTCCTGTTCATCGTTCATCGCGTGGATAACCGACCCACTGCCCAGAAACAACAGGGCCTTGAAAAACGCGTGGGTCATTAGATGGAAAGCCGCCGCCCCGAACGCCCCTACACCGGTTGCTAAGAACATATAGCCCAACTGCGAAACGGTTGAATAAGCTAAGACCTTCTTGATATCTGTCTGCACGAGCCCAATCGTCGCCGCGATCAACGCCGTCGCAGCACCGACAACCGCCACGATCATCATCACCGTTGGCGCGTGAGTAAAGAGCACAGCATTACGGCAGACCATGTAGACGCCGGCCGTTACCATCGTCGCAGCATGAATTAGCGCGGAGACTGGAGTCGGCCCCTCCATCGCGTCAGGCAACCAGACATACAGCGGAATCTGGGCACTTTTCCCGACAGCACCAATGAACAAAAACAGGCAGATCAGCGACAACACGCCAAACGCACCAGCTTCGACTGGCATATGTGAGGCGGCTTCGGCGACTTCGTGAAAATCTACGGTGCCAAAGGTAAAGAAGATAAGAAAAATACCGAGGACGAAACCCCAGTCACCTACTCGGTTAACAATAAACGCCTTCTTCCCTGCGTCGGACGCGCTCTTCTTGGTATACCAGAACCCGATCAGCAGATACGAGCACAGACCAACACCTTCCCAACCCACAAACATCACTAGGAACGTGCTCCCCAAGACCAGTGTGAGCATAAAGAAACAAAAGAGGTTCAAATAGCAAAAAAACCGAGCATATGCGGCACGGGGCTCGTGGTCCATGTAGGCGGTTGAGTAAACATGGATCAGGAAACCAATCCCAGTAACGACTAGGATCATCATGCTTGACAATGGGTCCAGCGTGAATGCCCACGGAACCTCAAACGCACCCATTCCGTTGACCGTCTGAAGAGGAATGGGTGGGATCCAGTCGCCCAACGTAACTTTATGAAACCGGGTATCGGTGCCAAGTAGCTGAACAAACGCGTTAACCGACAAGACTAATGACGCAGCCATGGTAGAGCAGGCCAGCAATCCAGCCGTCCGCTTGCTGAAATAGCGAATGCCAATCAGACCGTTAAGTGCAGCTCCGATACCCGGGAGTATCGGAATCAGCCAGATCAGATCCATGAACGTCGTCGCCCTCCAACCGAACCCTCTTGCCTTCTCATGAAATTCATCCTCACCATTTCATAATCGTCATTTCATCAATATTGACAGTTTCCTTATTACGATAAAAAGCCAACAAAATACCTAGGCCGACGGCCGCTTCGGCGGCTGCCACCGCAATAATGAAGACCACAAACACCTGGCCAGACAAGTTCCCAAACTGATGAGCTAATGCGACTAAGTTAATGTTGACCGCATTCAAAATAAGTTCGATCGACATAAAGATAATGATGATGTTTCGACGTACCAAAACTCCGATCACGCCAACCATGAAGAGCCCTGCCGAAAGCAGCATGTAATGTAGTGGTGTGATCTCAAGCACAGTGATACCTACAAACTTCGTTTAGCCAAGACGATAGCCCCAACCATCGCTACCAGCAGCAACACGGAAGCCAACTCAAAAGGAATTAAATAATCGGTGTAGAGCACCCAGCCAAGTTCTTCAGTGTTCCCGCCCTGAACGCTCGCCGGAAACGACCTCGCGGAACCACTAACTGCGTTGCTACCTGCTCGCGTGGATGCTACGTAGCCGATCGCCACAAGCTCAACTAGAACCACAAGCGCCAAGGCCATGCCGACTCGTCCAAGTCGACGACTATCAACATGCTGCTCTGGTGCACGCTTAAGATTTACAAGCATGACAACGAACAAATACAACACAACGATTCCACCGGCGTAGACCATGATCTGAATCACGGCAAGGTATTCCGCGTTGAGAGTTACATAGAGCGCCGCAATCAACAAAAAATTCAACACCAGAAACAACACACTGTGTACGGCACTTCGAGCCGTTATCACTAGGACACCCAAGCCCAAAATCAACGCCGCTAACGTATAAAAAACGACTGCATCAAGCATCAGAGTCTCAGAAAACAACCTTTGCGATTCCGGTGACAACTAGATTCCCCAAAGCTATAGGAATCAGCACCTTCCACCCGATATTCATTAACTGATCGTATCGATAGCGCGGCAAAGTAGCCCGCAACCAAATGAATACATAAAGAAAGACGAAAATTTTCCCGATAAACCAAATCCAACCAGGAATAATTTCAAAAAAATCGAATGCCGGAACATTGGGGAACGGCGCCATCCAGCCACCCATAAACATAATCACGACTACTGCTGAAATAACGATGATGTTCGCGTATTCCGCCAAAAAAAATAGCGAAAAACGCATCCCACTGTATTCAGTGTGAAATCCTCCGGTCAGTTCTGTTTCTGCCTCGGGCAGGTCAAACGGCACGCGATTTGTCTCAGCCAAGCCACCAATGAATACCAGTACTAAAGCGACCGGCTGGAGAAAGCCGAACCATATGCCCGCATCTCTTTGAGCCTCCACAATTCCCACTAAATTCAGTGTGCCGGCCGTGAGAATCAGACTGACCAAAGTGATTGAAACAGCAATCTCATAGCTAATCAGCTGTGCTGACGCACGAAGACTTGAAAGCAACGGATACTTGCTATTGGATGCCCAGCCGCCCAAGATGATTCCATAGACGCCAATTGATGTAACGGCCAAGATGAACAGCAGGCCAACATTGATGTCGCTGACATAGAACAAAGGGTCAAAACCAAACGGCACAACAGAAAAAACGACCAGCGCAGGAACCAAGCTCATGATTGGCGCAATGGTAAAAACCCACTTGTCCGCCCTGGCTGGTGTGATGTCCTCCTTGAGGATCAGTTTTATTGGGTCAGCCAGAGCTTGCAGGATGCCGTGCGGTCCTACACGCATGGGGCCTAGTCTCGACTGGGCCCACGCAATGACCTTTCGCTCCATTAGGACAAGGAACGTCACAGACACAAGCACTGCATTTAGCAGTACGACAATCTTAAGAAGTGGAACCACAAAGGTATCAACCATAGAAGCGTTCCTACCCTGTCAGCGGTCCACTTCACCCAGCACGATATCGATCGTGCCGATTAGCGCTACGACATCTGCCACAAGATGACCTTCCACAAGCCGACTCAACGCTTGTAAATTACAGAATGACGGTGGCCGCACACGGAAACGATACGGATTCGTCGACCTTCCATCGCTCACCAAGAAATATCCGATCTCGCCCTTGGGCGACTCTACCGCGTGATATGTTTCTCCCGCAGGCGGTTTGAGAAGACGCGGAACTTTTCCCATGAACGGACCTTCTGGGAGCCCCTCAAACGCCTGACGAATGATCCGAATAGACTGTTTGAATTCTTCCATTCGAATCAGATAACGGTCGTAAATATCCCCTTTCGTGCCAAGAGGGATATCAAAATCAAACTCTTCATACGCGGCGTTGGGCTCATCCTTTCTCAAGTCTCTCGACACCCCTGAGCCACGCAGAGGAGGTCCACACAGCCCGATCGCCGTCGCTTCCGCACCAGAGATGACTCCGATGTTACGAGTCCTCTGGAGCCATATCCGATTGTTCGTCAGCAGTTGCTCATATTCATCCAGCTTTGGTTCCATCAGATCACAAAACGCAAGGACCTTTTTGTCCCATCCAGACGGGATATCTAACGGCAAGCCACCGACTCTCATGGCGTTGTAGGTCAAACGAGCACCACAATATTCTTCAAAAAGGTCCAGCACGAGCTCCCGTTCACGGAAGGCATACAACAACACAGTCATCGCGCCAATATCCATGGCGTGAGTACCCAACCAGAGACAATGACTCGCGATTCGCTGGAGTTCCGCCAGTATCGTGCGAATATAACGAGCGCGTCGAGGCACCTCAACCTGCATCAATTTCTCAACAGCTTCACAGTACCCAAGATTGCTTGACGCGGCTGCCACATAATCCATCCGGTCAGTTAGCAAAATTATTTGGGTCCAGTCTCGGTTCTCACACAGTTTTTCGACACCGCGGTGGATGTAGCCAATTACACAGTCAGCGTGCACAACACGTTCACCATCCAAACGGAGGACAACTCGAAGCACTCCGTGGGTGCTTGGGTGCTGCGGTCCCATGTTGAGTACCAGCTCGTTAGTATCAAATGCAGAGGCAGAAGTCGCGGCACGTGGAGTCTGGAGAGTCATCAGTATGGCTACTCGATTTCAGCTTCATCAGGAAGATTACGCAAGCGAAGCCAGTCCTGTGGGTTCTCCATTAGAAATTCGCCAGGGCCTTCCAGTGGATAATCCTTGCGTTGAGGGTGACCCTGCCAATCATCCGGCATCAAAATTCTTCGAAGATCTGGATGGTCAACAATGTTGACACCAAATTGATCATAAACCTCACGTTCGAGCCAATTAGCAGCGGGCCAGATTTCTGTAACCGACGGAACCGGATCTCCCTCACCTGCACGGACCTTTATCCGAATGCGGTGGCGCAAAGGAACTGAGTACAAGCAATAGATCACATCAAAGCGTTTCGCGCGGGGTGGCCAGTCTGTTGCGGTTACATCTGAACAATAATCAAAAGCAGTAGCAGGATTATCGCGGAGGAAACGTCCAACCTCAAGCAATCGGTCCGAGGGGACAATTACGGTCCAATCACCAACCCAATAGCTCACTTGGTTGACCGCATTGGGCAATCCATCTTGGAGAGCCTTGACGTACAAAGGAACTTCAAGATCATCGGGTGGCGCCGGGTCAGTCGGACCCTTCGGCGGTTCCGGAGGAGCCTTGGGTTTGGGCTTAGGTCTTACTTTGGGCGCGGCTGTGGGTGGCGCCGCTGTCTTGGTCTTCGCTGGAGACTCGACTGAAGAATCAGCTGGCGCGGGCTTTGAATTGTTGTCGGGCTTCTTCTCGTCAGTCATCAGAGTGCTATCAGACCCAGTCCAGCGCGCCCTTTCGCCACGCATACGCGTAGCCGACGACCAGAATCAAGAGAAACACCATCATCTCGATCAAACCAAACAATAACAACTCATCCATGATCACCGCCCACGGGAACATGAATACGGTCTCAACGTCAAAAATAACAAAAAGCATTGCAACCAAATAGTACCTGACACTGTACCGATCTCGAGCATCAGTCTCTGGTTCAATGCCGCACTCGTACGGCTCAAGTTTTACACGGTTGTAGCGCTTGGGGTGCACCAAACCGGACACGATCAAGGTAAAGATCGCGAAGCCGATCGCCACTAGCACGAAGAGAAAGATCGGGATATATGCGTCCAACATTTAACTTATGGAACCTCTCGCGGTGATCGCTCGCGCCAAACAAGGCTGGCCATCGCAAGTGACGCGATTTGAGGACCGAAAAACCGCGCTATTTGTAACACGCGCCATGGTAAGCGGTCAAGAAACAGCAAGTATCACAGAAAGCTTTCGAACAGACTAACATGTCTCTCATTTACATTGAACTTCGACTGCCGTCGCAAGCTATTGTTGGTCCTTATTCTACCCACCGTCAATTCTTGGCACTCACAAAAGGCCCTAGCTCCACCCGAATGAGCGGTCTTCGAATGAGGAACGTCGTTTTTAGCTGAGACTGCTATACTTCGGAAGGTGTTCAAATACGCTCAAATCCGTTTTAAAACAAGAGGTTTTCTTATGCGAGACACCTCACTTGGCTTGATATTCTTAAGTCTTGGCCTCGTCTTGTTCTCTTCCGAAAAGCTCGCCGGTGCACAATCCGTTGAACGACAGCTAATTGTCAGTGTCGTCGACTCAAACGGCACACCCATCGCCGACTTAGACGCTTCCGATTTTGTTGTAAGGGAAGATGGAGCCCGACGAGAAATTCTGGATGTCCGACCAGACACGGAGCGGAAACAAATCGCATTACTGGTAGACACCAGCCAAGCCGCGGCTCCTGCCGTTCGTGACTTTAAGAGAGCTGCCAAATCCTTTATAGAAACAATGGGTAAAGGAAACGAAGTTTCAATCATTAGTTTTGGAGGCACACCTCGTATTTTGACCGAGGCCACCGGTGACCAATCGGTGCTGAATGACGGGGTTGATAAGATTTTCTCTTATTCCGACACAGCCAGCTACTTGCTCGATGCCGTAACAGAAACCGTGCAAGGATTCGACCGACGTTCAACGCCGAGACCGGTCATCGTCATCATGACAACACTTGGTTTAGACCACAGCAGCAACGATGATCGCGGCGCTTTGGCTCACCTCAAGAACGTTGGGGTCACAACGCATTCTCTCGTCCTCACACGTTCAACAAATAGCCGAAGCGGATTCGGTCAGCGTAATAGCCCCGGCGGTATTCTTGGAAACACTTTCATTCGTGACCCCTTCCCGACCAACAACGAGCAACGCAACAGATTCTTGGACCAAGCTTCGCACGAAACGGGAGGGCGCCGTCGGGACCTGCAAACGTTCTCATCTGTTGAACGAGCCATGAATGAGTTGGCGTCACAACTGGAAAATCAATATATGTTGGTCTATTCCAGACCTGGCATGCTCATCCCGCCAGAAGAGTTCGACGTCACTGTAAACCGGGAGGGGGTCGACGTACGCGCCACGGCCGTCCTCGAAGTGGAACGATGAATCAAAGAATCGGCATCATAGCGATCGCCATGCTAGTCTGCGGACTTTCGGTTGCAGTAATTGGCCAACGACAAGCTGTTGAAACACCCGAGCAGCAGCCACCTCAACCGCCAGCTTTCCGCACAGGGGTCGACGTCGTCTCCCTCAATGTCACGGTTACCGACGGTCAAGAACGATTTGTGACAGACCTGACCCAAGACGACTTTCTGCTCTATGAGGACGGCGTCCTACAAGAGACTACTTACTTCGCTCGTCGACAACTTCCAATTGCTTTGGCACTCCTGATGGATACCAGTGCCAGTATGGACGAGCGAATGACGACAGCTCAAGAAGCGGCAATCGGATTCTCTCGCCGACTGCGCCCCGAAGACTTAGCGGAAATTATCGACTTTGACAGCCGTGTTGACATCCTGCAGTCCTTCACCAACAGCGTCGACGCCCTTGAAGAAGCAATTCGACTGACATCGGCCGGGGGGTCGACTGCGCTCTACAACGCTCTCTATATTTCTCTCCGCGAGCTCAAGAAGGCTCCTCTCAGAGTCGAAGATGTGAGACGTGAAGCGATTATCGTCTTATCCGACGGTGAAGATACATCTAGCCTCGTGAGCTTTGAAGAAGTACTTGACCTTGCCCACCGTTCAGAAACAGCCATCTACTCAATTGGACTGAAAAGTGACGAGGAAGGATCGGGGTTCAGGGAAGCTGATTTCGTCCTTCGAGAATTAGCCCAAGAAACCGGCGGCCGTGCTTTTTTTCCTGACCAAGTTGAGGACCTCGCTGGTATCTACCAACAGATTTCTGACGAGCTTTCGAGCCAATACTCTCTAGGATATGTCTCCGCGAATCCTCTCAGAAATGGTCAATGGCGCCGTATCGTAGTGCAGCTGAAACGTGAAAATACAATCGCTCGTACAAAGCAGGGATATTTCGGACCTTCTGGAATTTAACAAACAATGAATAGTTTACCTCTCGTCTTCTACTTCATAAGCAGCGCAGCTTACGCGGTGCACTTCGCCAGACGAAGCGAATCGGCTGGTCGAATTGCCACAGTGACCCTTGTGGTAGGCGTTTTGACGCACACTTTTGTCATTGGAATGCAAACCATGCAAGTTGGTCACTTCCCGTTTGTGGGCACAACCGGTGCCGTGTCAGCATTTGTCTGTCTGTTAGCACTGGCCTATCTCTACACCGAGATGATGACCGATGAACGAGCAATGGGAATATTTATTGTCCCGTTAATGGCCTTACTGCAGGTCATTCCCGCCGTGACGAACTCTGTAGCTCAACGACCACCAGTTCTCGATAGCCCGTGGTTTGCAGTTCATGTGTTGGCGCTCCTATTCGCCTATGCCAGCTTCGCGTTAGCGTGCGTTGTAGGAATCACCTACGTACTTCTTTTTAAGGAATTGAAAGCGAAGCATCTTGGATTTTTCTATGCCCGTCTACCATCGTTAAAAGTTCTCGATAGTATGAACAGTCGAGCGGTCGCAGTTGGCTGGGTTTTTCTGACGCTTGGACTCGTTGTCGGCGCCGTTTGGTTACTCCAGCTCCAGCCGAACACACTGGATCCCCGTGTTCAGGCCATGTCGTTACTTGACCCCAAAATATTCATTGTGTTGCTGTGCTGGGTCGTTTACTCATTCGCGCTTTATGCGCGCCAGTCGATAGGTTGGAGCGGGAGACGAGCAGCGCTTCTCTCAGCGTTCGGATTCGCCGTTCTACTACTCAACTTCGTGCCAGTTGGCTACTTCGTCACACAAAGCCACAACTTCTATTAATCGGCAAATAAGTGACGAAATAACACTCGGGCAACGTTGACGCATGAACCTAATACTCGTCGGTGCTAGCCATCACAGCGCGCCAGTTGACCTTCGCGAGCGAATTGACTTTTCGCGGCGCGGTGTACCGGAAGGACTCTCTGTTCTGGGAGAACTAGTCGGCATTACCGAAGTCGTAGTTCTCTCAACCTGCAATCGCTCTGAGATATACGCCGCCTGTGAGGACCCCCCGCAGGCGCAGAAAACCCTCATCTCTTTCATGTGTTCGTATCACGACGTACCTGAGTCCGAACTTACCCCTCACCTTTATACACGGCACGATGACGATGCTGTCCGCCACCTGTTCCGGACAGCGGCAGGGCTTGATTCCTTGGTCGTCGGCGAACCTCAAATACTTGGACAAGTCAAAGATGCTTACACAACAGCATCCCAGCGAGGCTACACCGGGGCACTGCTCAACCGACTATTTGATTGGTCCTTCGCCGTTGGAAAGCGGGTCAGATCAGAAACCGGGATCGGTGAAGGAGCCGTATCGGTAAGTTACGCAGCTATTTCATTGGCGAAAAAAATATTTGGAACCCTTAAGGGGCTTCGAGCCCTTTTGGTCGGCGCTGGAGAAATGGCTGAATTGACTGCGACCCATTTACGGTCACAAGACGTTGAGCAGATATTGGTGGCGAGTCGCACCCCAGCTCGGGCCGCAGCGCTAGCCGCAAAAGTAGCTGGCGATTCGGTAGCTTGGGAAAGACTGGAAACCGAGTTAGGCGAGGCAGATATCGTAGTAACCGCCACCGGCTCGGTACAACCAATTGTTACACGGCAACAGGTCACGACAGCCATGCAGCCTCGCCGTGACCGCCCATTGTTCATTATGGACATTGGACTCCCGCGTGACGTAGACCCATCCGCGGGAGATCTCGAGCAAGTATTTCTTTACAACATTGATGACCTTAGGACGATCGTGCGCGAAAACCTGACGAGACGCCAATCCCAAGTAGACCATGGAGAAAGACTGGTTGAAGAAGAAGTTGAGCGGTTCGTGGCTTGGCTTCGCTCACGAGCAGCAATTCCCACAGTCGTAGCACTTCGTCACCGTTTTGAATCGATCAGACAATCGGAGATCAACCGAGTTAAATCCAAACTGGCCTCGACCTCTTCGACCTCGCATGAACGAGTTGAAGAAATCATTGAAGAGGTCACACACCGAATCGTAGAAAAGTTACTTCTGCAACCTACTGAACAATTGAAAGCAGTCACCGACGAAAAACTCATCGCGGCCTATACCGAAGCCGTCAACCATCTTTTTAATTTGGTCGAAGAGTCTGACGAAATCGACACGGAGAAGGCCTTTCCGCCAACCCGACCATTAGTCGCGCCGCCGAGGGCTCGTTGAAATCGTTTCGAATTGGTACCCGCGGTAGTCCCCTTGCCCTCTGGCAAGCTCGTGCCGTAGCTACAGCAATTGAACGGAGCAAAGAATTCTCGTGCAAACTCGTCGCGATAAAAACGACGGGCGACCGCCTGTCAGAAACCGTACTGTCTGAAGTGGGTGGCAAAATAACCTTTGTCAAAGAAATCGAACAAGCATTGCTTAACGAAGAGATTGACCTTGCAGTGCATAGCGCTAAAGATATGCCGTCTGAGTTACCAGACGGCCTCTGTATTAACGCGGCACTTCCACGCGAAGACCCTCGTGACATCCTGGCTCTTCCTGCACACCAATCAAAATTTGTTGCTGACAATGCTGAAGACATTTTCACCTCACTAGGAGATGACCTGCGAGTCGGAACAGGAAGTGTACGCCGAATTGCACAACTTGCGACTCAGTTTCCCGCAGCTAGGTTTAAGGAGATCCGTGGCAATATCGACACCCGTCTCCGTAAATTGGACGCCGGAGATTACGATCTCATCGTATTGGCCGCAGCAGGGCTGCGGCGTCTAGGACTTGCACATCGAATCTCAGCACACCTGTCTGCAGAGAAGTGCGTGCCGGCACCTGGACAAGGTATCGTTGCAATCGAAACACGAATATGCGATGAACAGATAGCTACAGCACTGGAACCAATTAACGATCAAACAACCATGGCAGCGCTCAAAGCTGAGCGGTCGTTATTGAATACGTTGGGTGGCGACTGTCATGTCCCCATTGGCGGCATCGCAACCCAGGAAGGCGGCAACCTAACGCTACGAGCAATCGTGGCATCAACTGATGGGGCCCACGCACTGCGGGAGCAACAACGTGCACCAGTCAGCGATGCAGTCAAGCTGGGACAGGACGTAGGCAACGTTCTTATCAAGGCGGGTGCAGACAAGATTATCTCGGATCACTTTCAATGAAATTAGCTTGCGTCTACTTGATCGGTGTCGGTCCAGGAGATCCTGATCTCATTAGCGTTCGTGCGCTTCGACACCTAAAGACCGCAGACGTCATAATCTACGACCCGTTGATACACCGGCGGTTGTTACAGTCAACGCACCCGGAAGCCGAACAAATTGATGTGAGTTCGACTGTCTCTGGATCCCTCAAACAGGACGAAATTAATTTGTTGCTAGTCAAAAAATTCCATGAAGGCAAGACTGTCGCGCGGCTGAAGTTGGGTGACCCGTTTATTTTTGGTAGCGGATGGCAGGAAGCTCTCTTCCTCGAAGAACAGGGTGTTCCGTTTGAAGTAATCCCCAGTATCCCTGTGCCCGTTGGAGCACCGTGTTACGCAGGCTTTCCTCTCACTCACCCTGACACCGGAGATGCGATTCTCTTTCTGCGTGGTTCTGAAAGCGAAACTACCTCCCTCCCGAAAGTAGACTGGGACAAGGTCGCCTCACTTGCCGTCACACTAGTCAGCTATTCGGATGGTGCTCGGATAGAAATAATTATTGATGAACTGCTCAAACGTGGCCGGTCCCCGGAAGAACCGGCCGCGTTAATCAACCAAGGCACGCTGCCGAGGCAAACCACAATCTCAGGTTCACTCCGTGATATTCAAAAAGCCGCCCGTGAAACAAACGGGCAAGGACCAACTGTCTTAGTAGTCGGCTCAGTAGTTGAATTCGGAAAACGACTCAGCTGGTTTGATTCAAGACCACTCTTTGGCAAGAGAATTCTAGTCACTAGGCCAAAGGCACAGGCTGCAGACCTGGTCGAGCGACTCTCGGACCTAGGAGCAGACCCTATAGAAGCTCCGATGATTAGAATCGAGCCACCCAACGACTATGGACCTCTGGACGAAGCCTGCGAACTAGCCGGCACCTTCGACTGGGTAGTTTTCACCTCTGTCAACGGCGTAGATTCATTCTTACAGCGGCTCATTCACGGTGCCAAGGACATACGTGAGTTACGAGGTGTCCGTCTCTGCGCAATTGGACCGGCCACCGCGGCTCGTCTGGCTGAATATGGCTTGAAGGTGGATTTGATTCCTCCTGAATATAGAGGAGAAGCTGTGGCAGAGGCCCTTCGAAGTGCTGACACCCTGTCGGGTAGAAGGATCCTACTTCCTCGTGCCGACATAGCCCGCGAGTTACTCCCCGATGAGTTAAGACGAGCTGGGGCAGAAGTGGTTGATGTGACCGCCTACCGGACTGTGCTTGCCGGAGGGGAAAAAGACAAGGGGCCCGACGTTTATAAGATGCTTCTCGATCAAAAGATTGACGTGGTAACGTTTACCAGCGCTTCGACTGTTCGTAATTTCGTCAAGGTTCTTGGTCCAGACCCTGCGGCGGATCTCCTAAACACTACGGTTGTAGCTGCGATCGGACCAATTACTGCAGAAGCAGCAAACCGTTTAAACATCCAAACAACAATCATGCCGAGTACATATACTGTGCCGGCACTTATCGACGCCATCGTGGCGCACTATGTCAAGACACAATCCACGATAGGATAATCATGATGGACTTCACTCTCGCTCAACGCCTTCGTCGGTTACGGCAATCGCCTGGTATCCGTGATCTTGTGCGGGAAACTCATCTAACCAAGACCACATTGGTTTACCCACTGTTTGTTTGCACCGGGTCTGGAATCCGCAAAGAAGTACCATCAATGCCAGGCGTGTTCAAGCTATCGGTCGATCAAGCTCTTGTCGAAGCAAAAGCCGCGGAACAAGACGGACTTCGAGCCGTTTTACTTTTCGGTTTGCCTGATAGCAAAGATGACAATGGTTCGGCTGCCTGGGATCCTGACGCCCCAGTTCAATCAGCGGTGCGTGCGATCAAATCTCAAACGGAAAACCTATTGGTCATCACCGACGTATGTCTATGCGAATACACATCCCACGGACACTGTGGCATCGTTGAAGGTGATCAGATAGTGAACGACCCTACAGTCGAACTACTGGCACGTACGGCCGTTTCGCATGCTACCGCCGGGGCCGACATAGTTGCACCATCAGACATGATGGATGGACGTATCGGAGTAATTCGACGTGAACTTGACATTGCAGGCTACGACCAAACAATCATTCTTTCTTACGCTGCGAAGTACTGCTCGGCCTACTACGGTCCCTTCCGTGATGCTGCTGATTCCACACCGTCATTCGGAGACAGACGAACGCATCAAATGGATCCTGCCAATGTAAACGAGGCACTGCGGGAAGTTGCGCTCGACCTTGAAGAAGGTGCTGATATTGTGATGGTGAAACCAGCCCTTCACTATTTAGATGTCATTTCAAAAGTAAAGGATGAATTCGCTTGTCCGACCGCCGCCTACCACGTCAGCGGTGAGTATTCGATGTTAAAAGCTGCAGCACTTAAGGGTTGGGTCGATGAAGAACGAGCGATGATGGAATGCTTGACCGCGATCAAGCGGGCTGGGGCTGACATCATTATCACTTATTACGCGCGTGAGGCCGCACAACGCCTCTAGTTTCAAAAAATACTAACCCGAATTCAACTGAACACTGTTAGCCTTCGAACTCGATAACAATTTCCTCAAGTGCATCCGCCGTGAGTTCGTCGCCAGGCGGGTAACCATTCTCCCGCAGAAGATAAGAAAGCACATCAATATATTCCTGTTCACTGAGGCCGCCTGGGTCCTCCTCAGGCATAGTGTCCACCGTGAGGATCATCAGTTCAGCCAAAATCTCGCCTTCCCAGCCTTCTAAAAATTCTTCGCCAAGTAAAGTCGGACCTTCCTCGGAACCCTCGAGATCTGGCATGTGACAACTCTCGCAGGTTGTTTGATATACACGAGCACCTCGACTGGCCTGTTGCTCCGTATAAACACCATCTGTCAGCAGCAACTCTTGTACTGACGCACGGGGATCCTCACGTAATGGAACAATGGCCAGCAAAGTTGCAACCAAAATCAGGACCACACTCATCTGTAAAAATTTAATTCGAGCTACCATCTCTTAATTTTTTCACCACGGCGCCAAAAGAATCAACTTGACGGATGAATCTGTTCTTGTTTCTGTCAATCATCCGCTTTGTAAGAGGCATCATATCTGCTGAGACGTGATATCGTTCGTCCCTTCATGGCAAATCGCTCAGAACGACTTTTTAAGCGCGCACAACGCCTACTCCCAGGCGGGGTAAGTAGTCCGGTCAGAGCCTTTGGAGCAGTTGGGGGAATTCCGCTCTTCATTCAACGTGCACGTGGTGCACACATAGAAGACGTTGATGGCCGCATCTATGTCGATTACGTCATGTCATGGGGACCCATGATCCACGGTCATGCGCCCAAAGAACTAATACAGTCAATCCATGCAACCGCTAAAAACGGCACCAGTTTTGGAGCTCCAACCGCCAACGAAGTGGAATTAGCGACATTGGTCTGTCGTTTAGTACCATCTATCGATCGGGTGCGATTCGTTAACTCCGGCACTGAAGCCACTATGAGCGCACTCCGAGTGGCACGTGCCGTAACTGGCCGGAACCAAGTTATTAAATTTGCGGGATGCTATCACGGTCACGCCGATTCCTTCTTAGTACAAGCTGGCTCAGGAGCAACAACGCTTGGCGTACCGACAAGCCCTGGCGTGTCAAGTGCCACGGCCGCCGAAACCTTGATCGCCTCGTACAACAACTTAGCCTCGGTCAAAGACAAATTCACTAAGCACGGACGCACAATCGCTGCCATTATTGTCGAACCGATCGCTGGCAACATGGGTGTCATTCCGCCAGCTCCTGGATTCCTTGAAGGACTTCGGACACTCGCTCACCGTTACGGTAGCCTGTTGATTTTTGACGAGGTCATTTCGGGCTTTCGAGTTGGCAAGGGAGGCGCCCAAGAACACTACGGCGTGGTTCCTGACCTGACATGTCTCGGGAAGATTATCGGCGGTGGCCTGCCGGTCGGAGCATACGGAGGACGCGCAGAACTGATGGATCAAGTCTCGCCGGCGGGCCCAGTTTATCAGGCCGGCACTTTGTCCGGAAACCCACTCGCTATGGCCGCTGGTGTGTGGGCACTCAAGAATCTTTCTGTAAACATGTACAGACGTCTAGAAAAACTTGGCAGCAAGCTTGCGAGTGGACTGAGCGATGCAGCTCGGGCCGCCGGAGTGCCACTTCAAGTTAATGGAATCGGGTCGGTTGTCACGCCGTTTTTTACCACAGAACCGGTAACTGACTACATGTCGGCGACAGCTTCTGACACGGACTCGTATGCAACATTCTTCCGGGCGATGCTAGCGGAAGGGATCTACCCACCCCCATCACAATTTGAGGGATGGTTTTTATCTGCAGCACATACGGAAAAAGACATTGACCGCACCATACGAGCTGCCGGCAAGGCCATGCAAACAGTGCACACGAAGCGATAACCGTGGCTAGAGGAATGACGACAGTCATCGGATACACTACGGAAGGTGGATGGTATGATTGCACGATCTATCTTTCCTTGTAATTAATGACACGCTCGCGTTACCACAGTGTGGAAGTCCGTGTCGGCAATGTTCCAATCGGTAATGGAGCTCCGATTGCCGTCCAGTCAATGACACTGACCGATACAGCAAATGCGAACACCACCGCCACACAATGCATCGAGCTCGTCAATGCCGGATCTGAACTGGTCCGAATAACCGTAAATAGCCCAGAAGCGGCGAAAGCCGTCCCGGAGATCAAACAGCGCCTTCTTGACGCCGGTTGCACTGCACCGTTGATTGGAGATTTCCATTACAACGGTCATTTGCTCCTTACCCAGTTTCCTGAATGCGCAGCCGCACTCGACAAATACCGGGTCAATCCAGGTAACGTTGGGACGGGTCGAAGACGGGATACGCAGTTCGTCACGATTTGCACAGTTGCCAGGGACCAAGGAAAACCAATCCGAATAGGGGTTAATGGCGGGTCACTGAACCAAGAACTGGTTATGGCAAAAATGCAAGAAAACACGGACAATCAAGACAAGCGATCCTCAAACGACATCATCAATGACTGCATGGTGATCTCTGCTGTCGAATCAACAGCTATGGCACTTGACGCCGGTCTCACTAAACACCAGATCATTATCTCGTGCAAAGTGTCACGCCCAAATGACCTGCTTTCGGTGTACAGAGAGCTAGCTTGCCAGACTGAACAGCCGCTCCACCTTGGCCTGACCGAAGCTGGAATGGGAATCAAAGGACTAGTGTGGTCGTCCTCAGCAATGGGTATCCTGCTCAATGAAGGTATCGGTGACACAATCCGGGTGTCGCTCACACCACGGCCCGGCGGAGACCGCCGTGACGAAGTCTATGCAGCATGTGAACTTCTTCAGGCAATGAATCTTCGGTCGTTCGCGCCTAGCGTAACAGCCTGTCCAGGATGCGGAAGAACAACAAGTTCGACGTTTCAGAAACTCGCTGAGCGGATCGAGAGATACGTGCGAGAACAAATGCCAGACTGGAAAGGACGCTACGACGGAGTGGAGGATATGACAGTCGCAGTCATGGGATGTGTAGTTAACGGCCCCGGTGAATCAAAGGCCGCTAATATTGGCATTAGCCTTCCAGGAACGGGCGAAGAGCCGAACTGCCCGGTTTACATTGATGGCCGTCACGCCACAAGTCTACGAGGTAGTTACGATCAATTGGCTGAACAATTTCGAGAGCTCGTCGACCAATATGTCGAAGCCACCTATTCCAAGAAATCTGACGTATGACTTCAGACAAGTGGCCGAACACGACCTTGACTTTAAGTTCTCCCATACCCATCTATTGCTGAAATCAGCTGTCGTAGCCTATGCCTATCCGATTGATCGCAATTGACATTGACGGCACCCTTCTAGACAGTCGCGGCCAATTGCCATCCTCAAACCGTGATGCAATTCGTGAGGCTCTACGATCCGGCGTTGAGGTAATGTTGGTCACAGGACGGAGCTTTCACCATGCTCGGCCGATTGGGGCCAGATTATCCGACCGTCTACCGTTAATTGTCAGTAACGGGGCACTTTTGAAGCAACAAAACGGTCAGACTCTGCACCGAAATTTACTCGACCCGTCGGTCACAAGAGCAATAATCGTAAAAATACGTGAATGTCGAAGCGGTGCCGCACTCATTTTCGACCGTGAAGGTCCGACCCAATACCTATTCGAAGGAATCGACTGGCAACATCCTAATCGTCGGCGATATTACGAAAAGAATCGAAGATTCATGACTGAACTCTCACCGCTTGAAAATGGCTTGACCGAAAGTCCAGTACAACTCGCTTTCACTGGTAGTGTAGAAGAAATGCGGCAGTTGGCTGGTGTGGTGCGCAGTCTCGACGTTTCTACGCGGATTGCCGTTACACTCACCGAGTACGAAGCTCGAGACTTCTCACTGCTTGATATCACAAACAAGGGTTGCTCAAAGGGGTCGATGCTAACGACCTGGTTCAACCAATCTGGCCTGGATTCTCAAGACGTCATGGCAGTCGGTGACAACCTAAATGACCAAGACATGCTGGCCCTTGTAGGACACCCTGTCGTAATGGGAAATGCCGTCGCTGAACTGAAGACATTTGGGTGGCCAATGACTGGTCGGCACGATGAAAACGGACTCGCAGTTGCCATTCGCAAGACTCTTTCACAACAGAATGCCCGCGGGTAATTACACACGAAAGGTAGCTGCCATAGCGGGATTGTGTTGAACCGCTTCGATACGACGATGCCACACGGGCACCAAAAGGAGACCTACAAAAATTAATCCTGCCGAAAAACCCACCCACAATCCCACTACCCCCCATCCCAACCAGAAGCACAGGCCGTAGCCGACCGGCAATCCAATCATCCAGTGTCCAGCCAAGTTACACAGCATTGGGGTCCAAGTATCGCCCAAGCCTCTCAATACTCCCGTTGCGACAGCTTGTACACCGTCAAACAATTGAAACACTGCCGCAACAGCTAGCAGTGTCACACCCGTCTCTATTACTCCCACATCCGCAGTAAAACTTCGTAAGATTAGTCTTGGGATCGCGAGAAACACACCAGCGGCTACACACATAAAACCAGCCCCAATTGCGAGTGCAAGCCATCCAGAATAGCGAGCGGCCGCTGGCTCTTGCCGACCGACAGCATGTCCAACTCGGACGGCACCGGCGGCCGAGATACCGTATGTCACCATAAATGTCAGTGAGACTATATTGAGCACAATCTGGTGAGCCGCTAACAGATGCGGTTCAAGTCGACCTGCAAGGGCCGTCACGACCGCAAAAACACCCACCTCCAATGTCATTTGAACAGCGGCGGGCCAACCAAGCTGAATAAGCTGGCGTAGACGACCGAAATCGAATCGCGGGACGGGTGGTTCTGCTGCCGAGCCATTGTCATTAAATCGATTACGGACACGCCACACGGAAAAAGCCAAGGAACCGCACATATAACTTCGTGACACACACGTCGCCCATGCCGCACCTTCGACGCCAAGTTCTGGAAAGCCCCAATTGCCAAAAACGAACAACCAATTCGCGATCGCGTTAGCTATGTTCGCGGTGAGTAACGTGAACATGATGGGCTTCACTATGCCAACCGACTGCAGGTATCGACGTAACACCGTAAAAACAAGCAGAGGCAGGAGACTCCAGGTGACAATTGTCAGGTAATCTCGTATGAGATCAACTACCCCCAAATCGAAGCCCCAAGTAGAAACAACTCGCTCAAGGATCCACGCTACCAAAGTCAGAGGAAGGGTCAATCCAACAGCGAGGACAAGCCCATGTCGGGCCCAAATTCGACATTCTGTAAAGCGCTGGGCACCAAAGGCCTGAGCTATCAGTGGGTCAAGACCGAGTAATAAGCCAATACCGACAACCGCTAGTGTAAGAAACAATGCGCTGCCGACACCTACAGCGCCAATGGCCTCTGGACCAAGTTGACCAACCATGCCGATATCAACAATCTGCATGGTTACCCAACCGACCTCAGCAGCAATGACTGGAAGCGCAAGTGAGAGCATTGGACGAAGCTCTCGTTGCAACGAGACGATTTTGTAGCTGGCTTTCACAGGTATTGGCAGTTAGTCACTGCACTCGAATAATACGGAGTAGAACTTCCTAACGGAGTGATCGTTCGGCCCGCTACACCACGATGGAGAAAAACTGGTTCTTAGAAAGGAACCGCAATCCTACCGCATTACCGCCACGGGACCAGCCTCTCTATCCAGTCAATACGCATCAGGTCGTTGTAAATAACAGTAACCATCAATGTCATTAATAGCGCGAAACCGACCATCATCATCCGCTCTTTGAGTTGCATACTAAAATCACGGCCAGATGCACCTTCGAGAGCTAAGATCAAGATATGGCCACCATCGAGCACTGGTATAGGTAGCAGGTTGAGCACTCCCAAGTTCACGGATATCAGCGCCATCAGATTAAACAGCGCGACCAAACCCAGTCCCGCGGCTTGACCGGAAACTTGGGCAATCCCGATGGGCCCAGCCAGCTGATTAACCGAGACCCCGCCGGTCAGCAAGCCGCCCACAGTCTGAAAGATCAAGCCTGCCCATTCGTAGTTCTGCTCAAGACTAAGGTTAAAGGCTTCCAAAAAACCTGGCTCGATCGTAGTAACCTCATAAGCACTCAAACCGACACCGATCAAACCAACATCCCCAACAAGAGCAGGTGTTACTTGTATTTCCTTTAGGGTGTCACGCCGGCGAACGGTAAGGCCCAATGTTCGGTCCGCGCTCGCGTTAATTCGGTCGACTAATTCTGCGCTGGTAACGGGATCTCCATTCAAAGCAACAATAACGTCATGGGACTCTATTCCCGCCAAGTCAGCCGGTTCACCCGGGGTAACACTGGTAATCTGCGGTTGGATAATCGGTTGAATGCCAAGGCCAATTGAGGCAATGTCATTTTGCGAATCTGAACTCACGTGGATGGTCCGGCTCGACCCCACGGAATCACGGGCAACAAGAGAAAAGCCCTGCCCTGCCCGAATCCCAAGCGCCAAACTCAGCTCCTTCCAAGTATCGGTCGCCTGGTCTTCAACACTTACAATTCTGTCCCCGACTTGAATTCCAGCGCTTTCGGCAGGTGACCCTTCCGTGACCGCCCCGACAACCGGCGGTTCCTCTTCGAAAACCGGTCTATCCGCCCCCTGATACAACACAAAGGTCATCACAATGATCGCGAGGAGGAAATTCATTACCGGTCCCATAATCAATATCTGGAACCGCTCCCATTTCGACTTGGACATAAATTCGTCATCCGCACCGGTATGATGACCATCCGGATTTTCACCGGCCATCTTTACAAATCCCCCTAAAGGGATAGCACTAATGCAATATTCAGTATCACCCCTGCGAAACTTGGCCAGCTTAGGTCCGAATCCCACCGAGAACGTCAACACCCGCACGCCAACCCGGCGAGCCGCCAAGAAATGGCCGAGCTCGTGCACAAACACCAAGACCCCAATAACAAATCCAAATGCCAGGATAGTAGTCAATCAATACTCCGAGCCAAACCAATGTAAACCAATGAGTTCAAGGTCGATCACCGCTCTTTCGATTCTATCCTGCCAACGAGCTCACGTGAAAACCGACGAGCCCAAGCATCAACCTCAATTACGGCAGCCAGCGACTCAACGGCAGACCAACCTTGCCGTACCCCACCCTCCAAAGCTTGGTCAATTAAGGAGGAAATGCCAAGAAATGAAAGGCGTCCCTCAAGGAACGCCTCAACGGAAATCTCGTTCGCCGCATTGAGAATGACGGGAAATGCTGGCCCACTCTGTAAGGCACGATACGCCAAATCAAGACAGGGAAATCGATTGACGTCAGGCCGAAAAAAATCCAGACTCCCACATTCAGTCAGATCAAGCGATGGCAACTGAGTCTCCCACCTGTCGGGATACGACAGCGCGTATTGGATTGGCAGGCGCATGTCAGTCACACCTAGCTGGGCGATCATTGATCCGTCACACAACTCAACAAATGAATGCACAACCGATTGCGGATGCACAACGACGTCAATACGGTCAGGACCAAAATCGAATAACCATCGTGCTTCAATGACCTCCAGCCCCTTATTCATTAACGTGGACGAATCCACAGTAATTTTTGGCCCCATATTCCAAGTTGGGTGGTCCAATGCTTCGGTGGGCGTAACGCTCCTTAGTTGATCTGCAGACCAGCTCCTAAACGGTCCACCAGAGGCTGTCAAGATAAGTCGTTTAACATCCCGCACGGCACGACCATGCAAACACTGATGGATGGCATTATGTTCGCTATCGACAGGTAAGATCCTAACGTCGTGAACCCGCGCTTCCTCCATCATCAGAGCTCCGGCCATAACCAGTACCTCTTTGTTGGCAAGTGCGATAGTTTTTCCAGCTTTTATCGCAGCCAGAACTGCCTGCAGGGCCGCCGTTCCAGACGTAGCGCACAACACGATATCGGCATCAGGAAGCAGCGCCACTGCCTCAAGACCTTCAGAGCCAGAAGGACCATAAATTTCACCAAGGTTGGTCACGGAACCCAACGCCTGTTTGACTTCCTCCATCGACGTTGGCGAACCCATCGCAATCAGATGCGGTTTAAACTGACAAACCTGTTGGACAAACTCGTCAACATTTGTACCGGCCGCGAGACCGACGACCTTCAGACGGTCAGGATGTGAAGCCACAACGTCGAGGGCACTACGGCCTATTGAGCCCGTCGAACCAAGAATCGAAATTCGTTTCACCGATATGACCTAAATCGTTAGTAGAACGACCGTATAGTAGACTGGAGCCGATAACGTAAACCCATCCACACGGTCCAAAACCCCACCATGGCCAGGAATCAGAGATGAAGCATCCTTAATTCCTGCAGTTCGCTTGAGACTCGACTCAAACAGATCGCCGACAATACCTAGACCAGCTAGACCGGCTCCTAGTAAGAATCGCGACATCAAACCAATCTCTGGAAGCCACCAATGACCGCCTAGTCCCATCACGGTAATACCTGCTACAAAACCAAATACGGCACCCGCAATAGTTTTATTGGGACTAATCGCAGGAGCGAGTGGACGTTTCCCGATGGCTCGTCCACCGTAGTACTGCAAAGTGTCGCTAGACACGACAGTTGCAATCAGTAAAAGAAGAACTTCTGGGCCGAACTGAAATCGGAGTGCTGCTAACACTCCAAGAGGAACTGCCAAGTACAGCAAACTCAATGTTGCGGCCGACACTGACATAAGCGTCGACTGACGCTTATGAGACAACTCAACGAGAATAATTCCCACAGTCGCCAGCATTAAAACAACTGGGAAAAAACCTGGAACCAGTACAAAGGCCGCACAAGTAACCATTGCTGCACTAGCTGTCACCGCCGGAGAAAATGATGCGCCTATCCTAGACCCAATTTCGGAATACTCCAAAACAGCGATAAGGAGAACCAGTTCCACAACTGCCAGAGTCCAGATCGGTGCAAGAAGCCAGATAACACCTATAAAGACGGGAAGAAGAACAAGAGCGCTGAGTACACGGGTCATACTTCTAACAGGACACCCCTAGCGTTCCATACCGGCAGCTTCAACATTGATGCCACCATAGCGGCGGTCACGTTTCTGATAGGCAAGAATACCTTCAAGAAGATGGAGAGACCGAAAGTCAGGCCACAAGGTTTCGGTGACCCAGATCTCAGAATATGCGATTTGCCACAACAAAAAGTTGCTCACTCTCATTTCACCACTTGTACGGATTAGTAAGTCAGGGTCGGGCTGTCCCGCTGTGTACAACAGTCTTTCGAATCGCACTTCATCAAGATCTTTTGAACTCACGCCTTGGTCGATTGCCTGCCGAGCTGCATCAACGATTTCTGCCCGTCCTCCGTAATTGAGTGCAATATTGAACACCATTCCTGTGTTGGATTTGGTCTTCTGCTGACCAAGTATCAATTCGCTCCGCACATCGTCAGATAATTCCGTTTGCCGGCCGATAACGTTGAAGCGAATATTATTGTCGATCAGAGTTGTAAGCTCGAGCCGGAGATACCGCTTGAGGAGACCCATAAGCATCGAAACTTCAGCTACCGGCCGTTTCCAGTTCTCGACCGAAAAGGCATAAAGCGTAAGCACCTTGATGCCAAGTCGAGCTGACAATTCGACTACCTCTCGGACGGAGTCGATACCTGCCCGATGCCCCTCAATTCGAGGTAAGCGGCGTTCAGCCGCCCAACGACCATTACCGTCCATAATCACTGCAACGTGAGCAGGCAAACGGTCGAAATGGAGCTGGTGGGTTAGGTTGGCTTCCTTTGAGCCTATTGGAACCCACGCCAGAACTTCTTCAAGACTCATGGCAGGAATCGAGCACCAAGACAGATTAAGTTATTATGATAAAAGGTGTTAACAAGGTATTCAAGTGCCTGAATAATCTACGGCTACCAAACACAGCCCCATAGCCGGAGCAGTTGGCCCTGCCAGGTCACGCGACTTAGCAAGTAGAACGCCTGGCATATCGTTGGCCTCTCTTCTACCAAGACCCACCTCAACCAGAGTGCCAACGATGGTACGCACCATATAACGAAGAAAGCCATCACCAACGACGTCAATTGTGACAATCCCGTCCGGTTTCACGCGAATTTCGATCGAGAAAATCGTGCGAACCGTTGTGGTAACCTCCGCCGCAGTAGCGGCCGTCTGAAATGATGCAAAATCGTGTTGGCCAATCAACGCAACAGCGGCCTGGCGCATTACAGACAAGTCCAGAGCATCCCCGATATGCCACGCGAATCGACATTCCATAGGGTTTGCTACCGTCGCACAATTGATCCGATATTGATATAACTTGCGACGTGCTTTAAAACGGGCATGAAACAATCGTGAAACCGTTCCCACGTCTTGCACACGTATATCTTCTGGCAGCTTGGCGTTTAGAGCACGTCTAAGCGCGGATGCAGTAATGCCATGCTCTATCTCAAAACTGGCAACCTGGCCTAACGCATGAACCCCTGAATCTGTCCGACCCGCACCATGTACCGTAACGTGACTGCCTTCAATCTCTGCAACAGCTGCTTCCAGACGGGCTTGAATCGTATCGACACCCAGTTGACGCTGCCATCCTGCGTAATTGGTGCCATCGTAGGCAATGACAAGTTTGAAAGTTCGCAAGCTCCCAAGGTCCCCCGAAATCACAAAACGGGCCGAGACCCCGGTTTCATAATGGGAACACCGCTAGTACACTGTGGACATTCAGTTGGCTGGTGCGTCGGCCAGGATACTTCGGCAAGGAACTCAAACCTGATGCCAAAATTCACATCGGCACCACCTCGATTTATTACCGACGCGACACCTATAACCTCTGCCCCAAAGTCACGGGCAACGCCGATTGTTTCTCGAGTTGACTTACCGGTCGTAATAACATCTTCCACAACCAGCACTTGTTCGCCCGGGCGAAGTTGAAACCCACGTCGTAACGACATCTTGCCGTCACGTCGCTCCACAAAAATACCCGTCACTCCAAGTGCACGCGCGACCTCATGGCCGATGAGAAGTCCCCCAAGGGCGGGAGACAACACCACACTAGGTCTCCATTCCTCTACACGTTGGGCAACCGCCACACCAAGTATTTCAGCGAGTTCAGGATGTTGTAACACTAATGCACACTGGAGATATCCAGGACTATGCAGTCCAGAAGACAGTTGAAAATGGCCTTCCAATAGCGCGCCACACTGGGTGAATAAGTCTAGAACCTGATCGGATTTCATAATTGGGAAGAACGCTGTCCAGCCGGATGTATTCGGCTCAGTATACAGGCTGACCTCATAGAGAACTACCGCAAGATCGGTGATAGACTCGGTCTCGTGGTAGACCTGTCGGTCGTCATCATTGCAGAGAACGAAGCAGAAAACATTGCTGACGCACTTGAATCGGTTAAATGGGTCGACGATGTTGTCGTAGTTGATTCGGGAAGCTCAGACAGAACAATCGAAATAGCGAAACGCTATACGGAACGGGTCACAACCAGACAGTGGGAAGGCTACGGTTCGCAGAAAAACTATGCCACTGGCCTTGCTAGTCACGATTGGGTCTTATCGATCGACGCTGATGAGCGCGTCTCGAAAGAATTAGCAGAAGAAATTCAAGCTCTGATGCAATCCGCACCAGTGATGCAAGGTTATCGGATCCCTCGAACAACAAGGTATCTTGGTCGATGGATCCGCTCTACAGACTGGTATCCTGACCGACAGCTTCGCTTATACGACCGCCGGGTAGCACAGTGGAACAATCGGTATGTCCATGAATCAGTACGTGTCCAAGGTCGCGTCGGTTCCCTTCGCGCAGAACTCTATCACCACTCGTACAAAGACATCGGCGAGCATCTTTCTCGAATGAATCACTACACGACGCTTGCCGCAGCACAAATGATGGCTGATGGCCGGCGAACTAACTGGCTTGACTTGATCGCTTACCCTCCCCTTGTATTTTTCAGAAACTACATCTGGCGTAGAGGTTTTTCCGACCGTTTGCCTGGCTTGATCGTTTCCTTAATGAATACTTATTACGTCTTCTGCAAATACGCCAAGCTGTGGGAACAACAGACAAAATCAAAAAGGACATCAGGCTGACTCATGGTTTCGCTGCACGTGGACACCGCCCGGACGTGGCGGGGTGGTCAGAACCAAGTGCTACTCACTGTTCGAGGGCTCCGCGCACGGGGACATGAAGCTACAATCATTGCCCATCCTGACGGAGAACTTCGCCGGCGACTGCAAGAAACAGACGAACTAATTCCGTTGACTCCACGGACAGAAATGGACGTTCTGGCAGGGTGGAAACTTGCGCAGCTAATCCAAGAACGGCAGCCTGACATCCTACATGTCCACGACGCACACGCAGTCGCAGTTGCCGCGCTGGCTATGTCGTTCGTAAGAACAAGCATACCGACTCGTGTCGTAGCATCCAGGCGGGTGATTTTCCAGTTGGGACAAAACATGTTCTCACGCTGGAAATATCGCCGGGTCGATCGTTTTATCTGTGCGTCTTCGTTCATCCGGGCGACACTAGCCAACGACGGTATCCCGTCGAAACGACTCGATGTCGTTTACGAAGGCGTGGACTTAGTGAATTTGGACGCGGCTCCGCGTCTCAACCTGCATGAAACGTTTTCTCTTCCAGAGAATGCACCGATAGTGGGAAATGTAGGTGCACTCGATCCAGACAAGGGTCAGCGACATCTGATTAAGGCAGCGCAGTTGGTAATTCGTAAAATTCCTAATGCTCAATTCTTAATCGTGGGTCAAGGAGTGCTAGAAGCGACGCTCCGGCAGCAGATCAAGAGTTTGAATCTTGAAAAACAGGTACTACTTACTGGATTTCGTTCGGATGTGTTGTCATTGCAAAAGGGATTCGATGTCTTTGTAATGAGCTCCCTGAGCGAAGGTTTGGGAACGTCAGTAATAGATGCCATGGCATGTGGTCGGCCAGTCGTTGCGACCAACGTTGGTGGCTTACCAGAATTGGTTGACCCAGGAAAAACAGGCCAGTTGGTTTCACCTCATGACCCGGGGGCTCTCGCAGACGCAATTCTCAACATTCTTCAGGACAAGGCTCTTCAAGTGCGCTATGGCCACGCTGCATCCAAACGGGCACGTCAACTCTTTAGCGCCGAACGGATGATTGATGAGACCCTTTCGATTTATCATAGGATGGCCGGCATACCCCCCGTAACGGACAATCCTGGTCCTGCTGCGACCGCCTAAACCCACATGCATTCTGCATTCCTAAATGACACATTGAGAAGTCATATTTCACTGGGTCACTAGGATCTAGTCGCCGGAGATTTTTCGTGATTTCCGTTGCCATCCGCCAGCCCGGAGTCCTATATGAGGTCAGTCTTAAACACTGACTGACTCGAACAATATGCGTATCGAGGGGTATTACAAGCCGGGAACGGTCAACTCGAGACCAAACCCCACAATCCACGTGGTCGCACCGAACCATCCAACGAAGAAAAAGATTCAGCCGCTTACACGCACTTCCAGCCGATGGCTTCGGAAAAAAGTACCAGACGCCTTGCGGGGAGTTCAGGTCACGATAGATCAGACTAAGGTCAACTGTGCGCACGCGCGTGCAGAAGCTGTCAAGTGCCGAGCCTATGTCCTCAGCCTCTCGATTGTAACCTCGGAGGAAGAACTGTTCGATCGACCCCTCGGTCTCAAGTATGTGGCGTAACACAGCCAGAAGTGCCAGCAAATCATGTCCACCTACCCAGCGATGGCGAAGTTCCCTAATACGCCGATTGGTACGACGTAGGTTAAATTCACGCACGAACGAAGCGGGAGACCGACCCATCTCCGATAAGAGACCTTCAGCAGACTTGAGGACACTGCTTACCCGTCCAAAGGCAAGCCCCGATGCAAGAAACCCAACGATTTCCTGATCCACCGGATCGGAATAACGATGCACAAGCTGGATTGGATCCGTAACATCTTGCTGGCTATCGAAATCTAGATAAAGTCGATCGAGTACGGTTCGAACTGAATGTAATCGCTGGTCTGTAGTCCGATCTCGCAACACTGACAACTTTCACTTCTGGTCAACGGATCCGGTAACCCCTAGTGACCCAAGCGCTAGAACGCTGTAACTGGAACTCCAGTTGCACAAAGAGGACACTCGTCGACTCGAAAATTCTGTGGAGCCTTGTACTCGGCAAGCGAGATATGAGGAAATTTTGACTCGGCAAGTGCTTCTAACCGGTCATGTATAACAACTGTCCCAATTACTACACCACCAGCCTCGGCGACCAACTCAGCACAATATTTCAACGTCTTCCCAGTATTACAAACATCGTCAGCCAGAAGAACATGCTTACCTGACACGATTCGAGTGTAAGTTTGTCTGAGCGTTAGCCCAGTAGTCCGGTCAACGGTGAACGGTGCAAACTTGCACGGCGCATGTACAAGACTGCGGCGACCATCAAGTAATCCAGCAATTGTATGAGCCAGTAGAGCTCCACCCGTCGCTGGCCCAGCCACTACTTCAGTCTGATCAACTAATTCTCCCGGTAGAAGGTCTATTAGATCCTGAGCCAAACGCCATATCAGAGAAGGCTCTTGAAACAGTTGATGAGGATTGACATATGCAGAACCGTGGTAGCCGTTGCCATAGTCGAAATGCCCGTCAACTATAAGCATTTCACAGCGTTTGAGGTTACGTAGAGCTTTCCGGCGAATGTCTTCTTCACGTTGGGTGTTCGGAGGTGAATCAGGCTTCATCGGCAAAGTCTCACTATTTGCGTTTCTTCCATAACCTAATACCCTCTTAGCTCCATTTCACTAACTCGTAGCCACTTCATCGAAAGCCTCAGCCCCCGTAACACCACTAGCTTTATAGACCATCCGACCCCGGACCATCGTACCAGCCACCGCGCCCTGCAGCTTCCAACCATCGAAGGGCGTGTTTCGTCCTTTCGATCGAAATGCTGCTGCTGAAATTTCCACGGTCGACTCAGGTGCAAGAAACGTGATGTCAGCGGGCTTTCCTACTTGCAAGCCACCCGCCTCCAAACCTAGAACACGGGCAGGATTAACAGCTAAAAGTTCTATGATCCGTGACAATGACAACGTTCCTGTGTGCAACAGTCGGTCAAGAACCAATGGCACAGCCGTTTCGATGCCGACAATTCCAAATGGCGCACTATCAAACTCCACAGCTTTTTCGTCTGCGTGGTGCGGTGCATGATCGGTAGCGATAACATCGATGCTGCCATCCACAAGACCCTGGATCATCGCATCCCGGTCAGCCACCTCACGTAGTGGCGGATTCATCTTGAGGTTAGTGTCGTAACTTAAGCTCTCATCGGTTAACACAAAATGATGTGGCGTCACCTCGCACGTCACCTGAATATCGCGGTCCTTTCCAGATTGGACTGCTCGAAGTGAGCCTCGGCTGCTCATATGAGCTACGTGAACATGCCCACCCGTAAGTTCGCTCAATGAGACATCACGCTCGACCATAATTGATTCTGCCGCACCAGGAATCCCCCTAAGACCAAGGGCAGACGCGTTATAACCTTCGTGTGCCGAACCATCACCCTTTAACGACGGGTCCTCGCAATGATTAATAACAGGCATATTGAACATGGACGCATACTCTAGGGCTCGACGCATCAAAAGACTGTCCGCCACCGGGTGGCCGTCGTCAGAAACCGCCACACAGCCTGCTCGGTGCAATTCGCCGAACTCAGTCAACTGCTCGCCCTTCGATCCAATCGACACAGCACCAATCGGATAGACTTTGGATAATCCAGCTTCTTCGGCTCTTCGAAGAATCAACTCGGTCACTCCACTATGATCGTTGACCGGTTCGGTATTGGGCATACAGGCCACTCCCACAAAACCACCGGCTACGGCCGCCTGCACCCCAGTTGCAACAGTTTCCTTGTGTTCTTGGCCTGGTTCTCGGAGGTGTACGTGAATATCTACCAGCCCCGGACAGACCACTATTGACGGCGGCACTTCAATGACGGTTGCGTCATCGCAAGACAAGCCTTTGTCGACCTTCGAAATTAGGCCATTTTCGATCTTGACGTCAAAGATCCCATCTCGACGATGCTCAGGATCAACAACACGTCCGCCCTTGAGCAACAAGGAACCCGATGCCAAAGAATTGGTGTGGTCAGGCATATTCAGTCTCCCCCTTCTGACCCAGCTAGTAAATACAAAATCGCCATCCGAACAGCCACACCGTTTGAGACCTGTTCCAAAATCACTGAGTCAGGCCCATCCGCAACTTCTGAGGAGATTTCGACACCCCTATTCAGCGGACCTGGGTGCAAAACAATCGCATCCGCCTGGGCTAACCGAAGTCTGTCTCTAGTGAGCCCGAAGAGTCTAAAGTATTCCCTCAATGACGGGAAAAAATGCCCACGCATTCGCTCGGTCTGAATTCTGAGCATCATGACTACATCCGCCTCACTCACGGCCGCCTCGACGGACGTTGTGGGCGTCACTCCAAAGCGATCAATCCCACGAGGCATCAATGTGGTCGGACCACAAACCCAGATTTCTGCACCTAAGGCGTTCAATAAAAGCACATTTGACCGCAGCACTCGGCTGTGTGCCAAGTCACCAACAATCGCAACTTTCTTGCCCTTGATAGAAGGCTTGTGTTCACGAATCGTTAATGCGTCCAGAAGTGCCTGAGTCGGATGCTCATGCATTCCGTCTCCGGCATTAATGATTCGAGAGTTGCCGATGTCTGCAAGCATATGACATGCCCCAGAAGCACCGTGCCGCACAACGATCATGTCAGGTGCCATAGCCTCGAGGTTTCTTGCGGTATCCGCAAGTGTCTCACCCTTCAGCAAGCTTGATGTCATCGCCGCGACGTTCAGCGCATCAGCACTTAGCCGCTTTTCAGCAATTTCAAACGACGTGCGTGTTCTTGTGCTTGGTTCAAAAAACAAGTTGACGACCGTCTTCCCGCGAAGCGTAGGTACCTTCTTGATCGGACGTGTGCCAATCTCCTTCATAGCCTGTGCAGTGTCCAAAATCAGGAGAATTTCTTCCGTTGAGAGGTCAGAAATACTCAAAAGATGCCGCGACCTCAGCTTCGGTCGGTTGACATTTGCGTCACTCGAAGAAATTGAATCAACTTGTTCATTCACGTGGCTTCTCCATCAACCACCTGAATCTCGTCAATGCCATCGACCTCAATCAGCTTGACCCGAACACTCTGCTTCGGCGAAGTAGGAAAGTTCTTGCCGACGTAATCCGCCTTGATCGGCAATTCTCGATGACCACGATCAACTAGAACTACAAGTTGTATAGATCTCGGACGCCCGAAATCCACCAATGCATCCAGCGCCGCCCGCACGGTGCGACCGGTGTACAGAACGTCGTCAACTAAGAGGATCCGTCGGTCATCAATAGAAAATGGAATTTGAGTCTCGCGAAGCAACGGTTGAGGTCCGACCGTTTGTCGCATTAAATCATCTCGATACAAAGTAATATCGAGTGCACCGCAAGGAATCTCTCGATCGACAATGCCCTTCACGTTCTTCGCAATCCGTTCAGCGATTGGTACGCCACGCGTGCGAACTCCAACGATTGCCAGTTCCTCGAAAGCGCGGTTCCGCTCAACGATCTCATGGGATATTCGCGTCAGCGCACGTCCAATTCGATCAGCCTCCATCACCGTAGGCAAAGTTGACCTCGCAAAGGCTGATATTCAACAAAAAATGATGATTGAAAGGAAAAGAGGTCCCAAGACCTGGGCCCTAGAAAGACGGTTTTACTTAGACAGTAGCTAGTCAGCTTCAAAATACCCTCTTCGTGATCTCGCCGGGTCACCGTTAAAGAGATTGAAATAATCTTATCAGGTTCAGCAATCATCGGCCAGACGATGAACGCCGATCGTGGCGAAAAGTAAATTAGATTTCTTATATTCTTTTTTTCTGGAGAAGTATCCAGAACGGCGTTCGTGCAAATGTGTCGATTCTCTTCAGAATGACAGAAAACCCTTCAGGTATACTTTCTGTCATGCCGATAGATGTTGATGCAGTAGTCTTGTCAAATAATCGGCTCTCCCCGAATTACAACGTAGTTGCGATTGCAGCTCCAGAGATCGCCACGCAAGCTCAACCCGGTCAGTTTGTCATGGTTAAACAGACCCTAGACTCAGAACCTCTTCTACGAAGACCTTTCTCAATCTTCGAAATATTGCGGGATGAGGATGGGAAATCAAAAGGACTGTCCCTGCTCAACAAGCCGGTCGGTACGGTCACGCGGAAACTCTTCAAGATTGAATCCGGTGAACGTCTGCAATGCCTAGGACCATTGGGTCAGCCCTTTTCGATCGCTAGTTCTCCCGGAGCAGCTTGGATGGTCGCAGGCGGTGTCGGTCTGGCACCGTTCCTGACCCTTGCCGAAACACTGCGCGAACAGGAGGTTGAAACCACTCTTTTCTATGGTGGACGTTCGACAGTCGATTTGGTTTACCTAGAGTCATTCAAGCGACTAGGTGTACGCCTTGTGTTGGCGACCGAAGACGGCAGCCGTGGTGAGACTGGTTTAGTGACGCTTCCGCTTGCACGCGAACTTCAAACCGTATCGACAGACCAACCTCTTAACTTGTACGCGTGCGGCCCAACAGCTATGATGCAAGTAGTCGCGGAACTAGCAGACACCCACGGGAGATCATCAGAAGTCTCATTGGAACCGGTGATGGGATGTGGTCTAGGAGGATGCTACAGCTGTGTAGTACCCATTCACGCGCAATCAAATACTACGTCATCACAGCTGGTCCGGTCGTGTCGGGAAGGACCCATATTCGGCGGCAACCAAGTCGTGTGGCCTGAACTTATATGACCGTAACTTGATCATGAACTCTGTAGATCTCAGTGTGCAATTGGGAACATTAAGGCTGCCTAACCCCATAGTAGCTGCAAGCGGATGCTTCGGATACGGCCTTGAATACGCTGATGTGGTCGACCTGTCCACTCTTGGAGGCATCGCGGTCAAAGGACTCTTTCTAGACGAACGTCAAGGACACCCTCCTCAGCGGATCGTTGAAACGCCCAGCGGAATGTTAAACGCCATCGGCCTCCAAGGCATCGGGGTCCATCGTTTTATCGACGACCAACTTCCGGCGCTTCGTAAACACAGAGTCAATATCTTTGTAAACATCTGCGGTTCGACAATTGACGAATATGCAGAACTTGCGCGGATTCTATCTGACACAGAAGGTGTAGCGGCCCTTGAGTTAAATATCTCCTGCCCTAACATCAAGGACGGCGGCATTACTTTCGGGTGTGACTTGAACGGCACTTACGACGTTGTCGAAGCTGTACGAAAAGTCACTAAGTTGCCTGTAATTCCTAAGCTCACACCCAATGTCACAGATATCGCCTCCTTTGCCCGAGCAGCCGAAGAAGCCGGGGCTGATGGCGTGTCCTTGATAAACACTTTTTTGGCCATGGCTATCGATGTGGAAACACGTCGGCCAAAATTATCTAACGTTGTCGGAGGCCTTAGTGGTCCCGCCATTCGACCAATCGCAATCCGTATGGTTCATCAATGCCGACAAGCAGTAAAGATTCCCATTATGGGAATGGGTGGTATTGCCAGCGCAGATGATGTTGTTGAATTTATGATTGCAGGCGCGGATGCTGTACAAATTGGAACCGCAAATTTTGTGGACCCCTTCATTTGGTCGAAACTTTTGAAAGGCCTCACTGAATATCTGCGGCGTCACGACCACGTGTCAGTCCGAGATATCGTCAGCTCTATTGACCTTTCTGAGTTACAGACAGACACTGATGAGACATGGACCAGCTCCTAGTTGCCCTTGACGTAGACTCATCCGACCGCGCCTTCGAACTTACGGACCAACTTCGAGACGTCGCCGGTGGCTTCAAAATCGGCAGTCAGCTATTTTGCACTGAAGGAACCAAGCTGGTCCGAGACTTAGCCTCTTCGGGACACCGAATTTTTCTTGATCTCAAGTATCACGACATTCCGACTACCGTCGCGGCCGCGGTACGTGCAGCTTCTGAACTTGGCGTCTGGATGTTGACGGTCCATGCCTCGGGAGGACACGACATGTTGGTTGCAGCGAAGGAGGCAGCGGCACGGGTAAAAGACGGTCCCAAGATAGTGGCCGTCACCGTACTCACTAGCTTTGATGATAACAACCTACATGACTTGGGTATCTCACGTTCTGTGCGGCAACAAGTTGAATCACTCGCACAAATTGCAAAATCAGCTGAAATTGATGGAGTCGTAGCCTCACCGCTAGAGATTGAGTTGATTAAGAAAGTATGTGGTGATGAGTTTATTGTGGTCACACCCGGAATAAGAAATCCTACGGTCGACATACTAAACGACCAGAAACGAACGATGGATGCCGCCGCTGCAATTCAAGCCGGCGCCAGTTACTTGGTCGTGGGGCGGCCTATCACTGCGGCGGCGGACCCTCTCGCCGCCGCTTTAGATATCACGCAACAAATTTCGAAACATGGCTGAACTCACTTTATACACACGTCCAGGCTGTCACCTTTGCGACATAATGAAGTCGGTCATCGACCAGGTTAGTCTTAAACATCCGATCGGATTGACCGAAATTGACATCTCCAGCCGACCTGACCTGCAGGAAGAATTCAGTAACGATATCCCGGTACTGCTATGTGGTAATCGTGTTCTCGCACGGCACCGAATTTCAGTTTCACAATTGCTCAGCCAGTTGGCCGTGTCATATGTAACGCCACACCGGACAAAAAAAATCGGGTAATGAGCTGATCACTAGCTCACCACCCGATTTAAAAAATCTCAACAAATAAGTTCTTAACTTGCTCTACTTCGCCGTAACAAGAAAGTGGCCACGTCGGTTACGCGACCAACAACCTTCCTGTGAATCATTACAGAAAGGCTCTTCTTCACCCTTGCTCAGAGTTCGCACACGATTACCTGGAATTCCAAGACTCACAAGATAATCTCGAACTGCAGCTGCCCTTTCATCACCCAACGACAGGTTGTACTCGTTGGTACCTCGCTCGTCACAGTGCCCCTCAATCATGATACTGGTAGAAGACCACCGTCGAAGCCAATCGGCGTTCCGTTGTAGTATCCGTCTCGCCTCGGGCAAAATCTCAGCTTCATCGTAGTTGAAGAAGACAGGATCAAGCGGCGAAGTATCATTCAATTCCTCTAAGCTCATCCGCTCAAACAACTCTTCCTCGGTGGGAGGCGGTGGTGGTGGCGGCGGCGGCTCAGGTGGGGGATTAGAAGAACATGCGGCTGCGCCGAGC
>CAZUZW010000010.1:0-70439 GCA_964624855.1 uncultured Vicinamibacteraceae bacterium | reverse complement strand
ACGACTGTCACCTCATGACCGAGGCTTCTGGCAGCATCTATCACGAGAAACGGGAACCGTCCATTGCCAGCGATTAGACCAATCCGCATAGTGGTTTCACGCACCGTTCTCGCTGATATTTCTTCTCTGAGGCAGGTTTTATTCGTCGACTACGACTTGCTCCATCCGCCGAGACGGTCGTCGCAAATTGACTCCACGTTTCGAGGTGCGAATAAACGCAAGTAAATAGTCAACTTCCGGGCACTTTAACTCCGGATCGCTTTCAATGCGTAAGAGTGCATGTGTGGTATTCAGCTTTGACTGCAACAAATATCGATAGGCCTTCTTAAGTTTGATTACTGTCGCTGGAGAACAGTCACGTCGAACGAGCCCAATTGTATTTAAGCCATATATGCGGGCTCGATTTCCGACTGTTTTACCATATGGAACAGCATCTTTCGTTATCACTGAATAACCACCAACAAATGCTTGACGTCCTACACGACAAAACTGGTGCACACCTGAATAGGCACTAACGGCTGCTTCGTCTTCCACCACCACATGGCCACCAAGAGTTGCTCCGTTTCCAAAAATGTTGCGGTTGCCAATAATGCAGTCATGGGCGACATGTGCGTAGGCCATAAACACGTTGTCGTCCCCAATCAAGGTCAGTCCACCCCCGCCACGAGTGCCTCGATGAACGGTCACACCCTCTCGGAACACATTTCTGTGGCCAATCACCAGTCGTGTCTGTTCGCCTTGGAACTTGAGATCTTGAGGAATCAAACCGACTGATGTAAATGGAAAAAACTCACAACCATCTCCTATCTCCGTATCACCATCAAGAACTGCTGAGGCACCAACCCGACACCGTTCCCCTAACCGAACTCCCTGACCAATCACGGCGTGAGGTCCAATAACACTACCTTGACCTATTACGGCTCCTGGGTGAACGATTGCTGTGTCATGAACTTCCGCCGGGCCATACTCAAAGCCAATCAAAAGATCAGTCTGAGCCACAACAAATTCACTCGTCTTGGCAACGCCATAAACAACGGCCTCTTCAGTCGACCGCTTACGAACAACGACTTCAAGATTCAGTTGATCACCTGGCAAAACCTGCCGGCGAAACTTTGCGTTGTCGACGCGACGGAGAACCGCACGAGCATTCCTGACACCTTCGTGGCTATCGTCCGACAACAACAGCAATGTCGCCACCTGCGCCAGGCTCTCAATCATCATGACACCCGGCATGAGAGGAGTCCCAGGAAAGTGCCCTTGGAAGTACTCTTCATTGACAGTTACGTTCTTAACAGCAACCATCCTAGAGCCTGGTTCATGCTCCGTTACCGCATCGACAAGCAATGAAGGATAGCGATAGGAAAGACGGTCGAGTAAAACGGGAATATCAAGAAATCCTGGACTCAGCGCTACCGAAATTACATCCGGGCCGGCCGGCCTGACTCCCGACTCAGACCTATCCGACTTACGTAGATTATTTTGAGTCGCCATCGTTCAAACTATCGACCTTATATCTGTGGGCTCCAAAAGAAGGGTTGCGCAAATCAAAGATCCAGCTGGATTCACGACAGATTTTAAGGAGTTTCTGGAGAATTCAGCAGGTCAATCAGTTCCTCGGAAAGATCCAACGACGGGTCCGCCCAGACTAATCCCTGCTGGGCACTTAAAATAAAAGCAAGCCCTTTTTCCGTAGCGAGCTGGTCAATAGCTGGAAGAAGACGCCTCTCAAAGTCCAGTTGAAGCTGCTGTTGCAATTCCTGCACTTCAACCTCAGCATCCTGGCTCATCCTTTGGATCTCAGCCTGCAGATCAGCGCCTGTGCGTTCAACATCTCGCTGTAATCGCGCAATCTGACGCTGGAGTGTAGCGGCAGCATCTTGGCTAATCACATTTTGACCCTGCTGCAGTTTCTGTTGTGCCTCCAGTAAATCCTGATTGAGCGTGTCTATCTCAGCCTGTCCGTCCGCGTTAACAGATTCAATCTCACCCAGTTTCTGCTGACTCAATTCATCAACCTTAGTATTTGCTTCCTGTCCCTCATTGGATTCAGAAGCAACACGCTGAACGTCAATAAAGGCAAACTGCCTATCTCCCGCCTGTCCAGCTTCCGCCTCGACAGCCACGCCACCAGTCACTGCCACAAGTCCTACGATTGTGGCGGTTATCACAAATCTCATGAGCACTAACCTCTTCGTTTGTCGTTTAAACTCTTCAAGTTTTTGTAGATTGTTAATGTTTCTCTGTTTACCCACTAAAACGTAGTTCCTATCGCAAAACGGAACACAGATTCTTCTTGAATCTCAAATCGATCGTTATAAATTCCTTCTCGCTGCGGATTCCATGCATAAATCAATCGAAATGGAACATTCAGCACCGGCATAAAGAAACGGAGTTCGGCTCCTGTTGAGGTTTTAAATTGGTCCACCGCAAAACTCTGACCAAAATCTTGAACTTGCCCGGCATCGTAGAAAAACACAATCCTGACCGGTTGCGCAACCACGATCTGGAATTCACCATTAAACAATAGACTCTTATTACCCCCCATAATCATCTTGCCCTGATAGCTGTCTGGATCAACACTAGGATCTATATCAGCCACCGTAGGTCCGACACGCCTAATGTCGAAGCCGCGCATGGAGAACTCTCCACCCAGCCAGAGCCGCTCAAAAATAGGAATCGTATCCGGTTCACCTGAAACGATATGCTGATATTGGGTACGAATCCCGATAATCGTACGTGACGATTGCGGGAGATACCAAACCCCTTCCAGAATCGGCTTATAGAACGACGTGCTTCCACCAAGCCCTGCGAACTCCATTGTCGCGGTGTAACTGTTCCCAGAAAACGGAAAAATCGGATGATCCACTGTGTTATGACGGAGTGATGGCGCGATTTTGCTCACTATGCGACGTCCCTGCGTACTCAACATTAAACTATCCGCAAAAAACGGGTTCATCGCCCAAATGTTTGGATCCTTCATTAGTGCTGGATTGACATCGCCAACCGAAGTGGCTTCGTAGCTATACGTCAGGAAGCCCCGAGTAAAAATTGCGAGGGGCCGCCCGAAGGTCACACTGCCCCCATACGAATCCTCGGCATACGCCCCAATCCATTCCACTCGGCGGGAAAATACGTTGGCGCCAGCAGATATATTTTTACCAAACATGTACGGTTTGCTATAACCAAGATTTATGTTTCGGAGCCGTGACCCATTCTGAAATCCAACCGACAGCGTCTCACCTCGCCCAAGAAAGTTGGTCGTAGCAAACGACAATTGTGCAAACAGACCATCAAACTGTGAGACGCCAGCACCAAAAGTCAATTGATTCAAATTGGTCTCGATCAGCTGTACGTTTAGATCAACCTCGTTTTCCTCTCCTTCTACGTTGACGATTTCTACAGCTGATTCGTCTACTGGTTCAAAGTATCCCAACTGATTCAAACGCCGGATACTATTCTGGAGCGCTGACGTATTAAAGACGCCATTCTCCAGCAGCTGAACCTCACGACGAATCACCTCATCGTGGGTGCTCTCATTGCCAACAAATGTGATGCGATTAACGAACTGCTGCTCTCCCTCCTCCATCCGCATCGTCACGTCAACAATCGGATCTCCATCCAAATGAGTTGGTCGCTGCAGATGCGCGTACGGGTCCTCAGATGGCACCTGATCAGTCTGACTTTCCCCATCCAGATCAGACGGCACGGTCTCCACATCAGCTCCCACCGCGTATTCCGTCGATGTCCGTCGTTGCAGGTCCGGAAATGCTGTGAACTCTGTATAACCTCGACTCCCGTACGCTTCCCGCGCCGCCTCGATCGCTTCGACGACCTCTCTCTGGCTATAGTAATCTCCCTCTTCTACCTCCTCGAAGATTTGGTTGACGCCAAAGTCAGTCAGAAGCTCGTTTCCATCAAATCGCAGGTCTCCTATGCGATACCGCTCACCTTCATTGACCGGAATTCGAAGGCGCATACCACGGCTTTTCCCGTCTTCAGATAGGGCCAGATAATCCGTTTGGGGTGATCCCACCCGCGCGTCAATGTAACCGCGTTCCAGATAGTGCGCTACGATGCGATCAGCATCCTCTTCAAATAACGCTTCTTTATAAGTACCACGCCCGGTCATCCAAGAAAGCCACCAGCGCTCCTTAATCTGTTCCATCTGACTCTTTAACTCACCGTCACTCACATCTTCGTTTCCAACAAAGTCGATTTCCTCAATATGTACCTTTGCGCCTTCACTCATGTTAAAGGTGAGTTGAACCACCTTAGGACCACCTGGAAGGTCGCTCAATTCATGGCTCACTTCAGCGAAGGGATAACCTTCGGCAGAGAACATGGTGCGCAGAAGCGCCTCAATTTGTTGAATCATTCTCTGATCAAGAAACGCATCCAAGCGAATAGATAACCCATTGTCCGTCATAGCCGTATCGATATCAGTTCGATCCAGCTCCTCAGATCCATCAAACGTATAGAGTTTGACGCGGGCGCGCTCCTCAAAACGAAAAGTAATGTGTTTCCCAACAACACCGTTACTATAAGGCTCATCAAAGACATCAATCGACAGGTCGTCGAGAAAACCGGTATCCCAAAGCCTTCTAAAATCATCAATTAAGACCTGCTCAACTTCATTTGTATACGGCACCCATCTGCCTTGGCTTGGAGCACTTATGTGATTGGTGATCTCCATGTAGTAAAGGTAAGTCTCAAGGTCAACGCTGGATGCCCCTCCCTGTGAGTCAAAGTTAAGCTCAACGGTTCGAACCAAGGGGCCGGAATCATCAGGTGGCAAATTGGACGACTGACCTAGCTCAGCCGTCTCTACCAGTGGTTCGTTAGCCGACGACTCTTCAGCAAACACTGGTACTCCAGACGTCGCCGTCAGCGTAACCAAACAAAAACCAATAAAATTTCTTATCCTCATACTTTCGTCAATTCCAGCCGCTTAGTGGCATCGCGACATTGCAGTCTACGAAATCTTGGCCATCTCAAGCCAGTTTATGCCCCTCGACGGTCTCTCCAACCATCCGATAAGCGACTGCCCCATTTTCGAGATAAATCTCAATATCGCCACTTTCGAGATTGCCACGAATAAGCTCGTCTGACAAGGGATCCTCAACATAACGTTGGATAGCCCGGCGCAAGGGGCGCGCTCCATAGGAACGGTCCTGGCATGTCACTCCCACAATCCAATCGACAACTTCCTCGGCTACCGAAATCCGAATCCCTCGATTTGACAAATTTTCGTTAAGTTGCACAACCAACATTCTTGTAATCTTACGAAGATCCTCATCCGACAATGCCTCAAAAACAATGATTTCGTCTACTCGATTTATAAACTCGGGATTAAATGTTCGCTTCACTTCCCCCAACACCATCTCCGAAACACTCTTTTGAACATCCTGAATGTCCCCCGATTGAAAGCCCATGCCCGCCCTTTTTTGAATATATCGAGCGCCAATGTTCGAGGTCATAATAACTATCGTGTTCTTAAAATCAATCCTGTTACCTAATCCATCGGTCAAATGACCATCTTCGAACACTTGTAGAAGGATGTTAAATAGATCAGGATGAGCCTTTTCGACCTCATCGAGTAAGACAACCGAATATGGGTGACGTTTCACCTTTTCGGTTAATTGACCACCTTCTTCATATCCGACATATCCCGGTGGCGAACCTATCAATTTCGAAACCGAATGCTTTTCCATGTATTCGGACATGTCAAAACGTATCAACGCCTTGTCACTTCCGAAGAGAAAAGTCGTTAACGCCCGCGCGAGTTCCGTCTTCCCGACACCGGTCGGACCAAGAAACACAAAACTTCCAACGGGCCTGTCCGGTGATTTAATCCCTGAGCGAGAACGTCGAATCGCTCGCGCCAATGCTGAGACCGCCTTGTCTTGACTAATGACTCGAGCATGTAGCTCCGTCTCCATATTTAGCAGCTTAATGCTCTCGTCTTGATTCAGAGACGTCGCTGGAACGCCCGTCCACTTTGAAACGACTTCATCAATGTCAGATTTCTCGACTTCGACATTGTGAATTCCAGAATTAACGTCAAATTTCTCTCTTACAAACTGTAAATTCTCTCGCGCAAGCGCCTCTTGCTCTCGAAAAAACTGGGCTCGCTCGTAATCCTTCTGAGCTGTGGCATTTTCCATTTGTTCGACAGCAACACGAATACTCTTATTGATCTCACTAAACTCTTCGCTACATCCTGCCTCTCGAAGCTTGGCTCTCGCCCCAGCTTCATCGACTAAATCAATTGCCTTGTCTGGTAAAAAACGATCAGTAATGTAGCGGCTCGACTGAAACACAGCAGCATGCATCGCTTCAGTTGTGTACTTCACATGGTGAAATGTTTCATACCTGTCCTTGATCCCATCGAGAATCTGTAATGTTTCAGATTCAGTCGGTGGCTCCACCGCGACTGCTTGAAAGCGTCGCTCCAAAGAACGGTCCTTTTCAATGTACTTACGATATTCCGCTGGTGTTGTTGCGCCGATACAACGAATCTCTCCTCTCGACAGAGCTGGTTTTAAAATATTCGCGGCATCGAGCGAACCTTCGGCGGAACCTGCACCCACTAGAGTGTGCAATTCATCAATAAAAACAATTATGTTTGGGCTTTCGGCCAACTCCTTCATTATCGCCTTCAATCGTTCCTCAAATTGGCCACGATACTTCGTGCCAGCCACGATTAAAGAAATGTCTAGCGCCAAAATTCTTTTATCCGCGAGAAAGTGAGGAACGTCTCCGCAGGCTACACGCTGTGCCAACCCCTCAACGATCGCAGTCTTACCAACACCAGGTTCACCTATCAGCACGGCGTTGTTCTTCGTTCGCCGGCATAACACCTGCTGCACCCGTTCTAGCTCGACAGTGCGACCAACAAGTGGGTCGAGTTCATTCTTCATTGCTGAATCACTCAGATCTCTACTAAATTCGGCAAGAAGAGGAGTCTCTTTAACCTGAGACAGCGTAGTCTTCTCGTTAAGCAGTTGGACAATATCCTCCCTAACTGAATTGAGCCTCATCCCTTTCTCCGAAAGAATGGACGACGCGACCGAACGCTCCTCACGTAGCAAACCCAATAAAAGATGTTCAGTTCCGATGTAATTGTGTAAAAGGCGATCAGCCTCTTCAGACGCCTGCTGAAGAACTCGTTTGGTCTCAGTACTGAAAGGGATTTCCACTGACGTCGAAACCTTCTCTCGAAAGATGGTTCGCCCTTCAATTTCTTTGCGAATACTTTCGAGAGAGATATGCGACCGAGAAAAAAGCCTACTGGTTAGCCCCTTGCCTTCTCGAATTAATCCCAGCAGTAAGTGTTCAGTCTCAATTGAAATGCTACCAAGTTGACTGGCCTCGTAGCGCGCGAAAAACAATACACGCCTGGCCCTCTCCGTGTATCGTTCAAACATTGCCCACCACCCGTCACCGGCTCAAAACGATAGATCAAGCGACCGATCGCATTATATGGGAAACGGATAGCCAGGCAAAAGCCGCTTCCCGCCCCTGCTCAATAACTTAGAAGCTTTCTAGGCTCGAACTCTAACATGCTTATTCCTCCTTCAGCATGCCCTCTTCCAGCCGCAACACACGGTCGCACGATTCGGCAAGCTTTGGATTATGTGTCGCGATCAGCGACGTTAATCCGTATTCTCGATGCATGTCATGAATTAAGACGTTCAGTGACCCCGCTGTCTTTTCATCGAGGTCACCAGTCGGTTCATCCGCTAGTAATAAGGACGGTTGCATGATCAGGGCTCGAGCTACTGCAACACGCTGTTGCTCACCCCCAGATAACATCCCTGGGCGATGCGACATGCGTGCACCCAAACCGACCCGTTCAAGTAATTCGCGTGCTCGAAGGTTCCCTTCGGCTATAGGCAACCTACCGATACGCACGGGCATCTCAACATTCTCCAGAGCACTAAATTCTGGCAAGAGGTGATGAAACTGAAATACAAATCCTACATGGCGGTTTCTAAAAGCGACCAAGTTTGAATCGGCCAGATTACTAACCTCGGTGTCACCGAAAGTGATGCGGCCGTCGTCAATCCTGTCAAGGCCACCAATCACATGCAGTAGGGTGCTTTTTCCAACTCCAGAAGCCCCCATAACGGCCACCATTTCCCCGAGTTCAACTGACAAATTAACATCCCGAAGCACCACAAGAGACTCGTCACGAACTTCATAAGATTTTCGAAGACCAGTAACTTCAAGCAACGGCATGGGCAATCATTGATATCTTAATGCCTCAGCCGGATCTAACTTTGAAGCCTGCTGAGATGGATATATCGTCGCAAGAAAACAGATTAGGAGAGCCGCCACAACGATTAAGAAAAAGTCAGTTAACTCGATCGTAAACGGCAGATATGGAATCTGGTAAACCTCCATGTCAAGGCGAATCAGACGATAGCGGTCCAGTATAGTTGAGAGGACGTAACCCCCTACAGCGCCAATAGTTGTACCCACCGAACCGATGATCAAACCTTGCAGCATAAAAATTTTCATAATGCTGCTGCGTCCAGCTCCCATAGTCTTCAAAATAGCAATATCTCGACTTTTCTCCATTACGAGTAAAACGAGAGAAGCAACTATATTCAGAGCTGCCACCATAACAATGAGTCCAATAGTGATAGAAATGGCTATCTTTTCGAGCCAGAGAGCCGAAAACAACGACTCGTTCATCTCAGACCAGTCCAACGTCAGGTATGAGTCTCCCAAATTGTCTTCGACTGCGGCCGCCACCTGGCGTGACATGTAAATATCGTCGACACGAAGCTCCATCATCTGGACTTGGTCCTTAGCTAGAAGTCGCTTTGCTGAGTCCAAGGTCACGAATCCATAAGCATTGTCGTACTCGTAAAGCCCGAGACTAAATATTCCAATGACTTGAAGTCGACGTGGTCTCGAAATCATTCCCATCGGCGACAGTGTGCCGTTCGGTGTCACAAGAGTGATTTCCCCTCCCACAGAAACTCCCAAACTCTCAGCAACACCCTCACCAATCACCACCCCATCTAGAAGAGAGTCGTCGAGAATATTCCGCTCAAAAAAGCTGCCTTGAAAAACCGCTTGAGCAACTTCAGTAACTTCTTTTTCAAATTTCGGATCGACTCCTTTTACGGTTATAAAAGCTTCTCCACTCCGAGTTCTAGCCAATGCTTTACCGATGATGGACGGTGCAGCCGAGACCACGTGTGGCACTGTACTCATTAGCACTGCTTCCGCGCGGTAATCTTGATACCCTCCCTCGGCCACCTTCCACACGTAAACATGAGCAGCCGACCCGACAATTCGATCACGAAGTTCTCTCTGCAGACCAGTCATTAACGCTACCGCCACCACGAGTGCTAAGACACCTAATGTGACACCAAGTGTCGAAATAACTGAAATAAGAGAGATAAAGGCTTGTTTTCTGCGAGCGATCAGGTAGCGCGTAGCGACGTAGACCTCAAACGATACAAACATCTCAGTCCCAAGTTTCAATCGTCTACGATTTCGCTGGGTGCCTCTCCGACTGGACGCATCAGGGGGAAGAGAATCACATCTCTTATCGAAGGACTGTCGGTCAAAAGCATCACAAGTCGATCGACTCCAATTCCTTCTCCAGCGACTGGTGGCAACCCATACTCTAGTGCCCGTAGATACTCTTCATCGATGGCATGGGCCTCAAGGTCCCCCTGCCGACGTGCTTCATGCTGGATTTCGAACCTGTGACGTTGTTCGGTAGGATCGTTAAGCTCGCTGAAAGCGTTCGCAATCTCCATTCCGCCAATATAAAGTTCAAACCGCTCAACGGTCTCACGATCATCAGGTCGCTGTTTAGAAAGCGGGGACACTTCTGTCGGAAAATCATAGACAAACGTAGGTTGAATAAGTTGTTCTTCACATAATGACTCAAACAACTCCATTGTTATCTTGCCGGCACCAGCGGTTCCTGACACCTCAATCTGAAGTCTACGGGCAATCTCCCGAACAGAATCGAGCTGTCTGAGATCGGCCTCAGACACGACTTCACCTAGACGATCAGTCGCCACTGCACACACAGCCTCTCTTAAGGACAAACGGGCAAACGGCACAGAAAAAGAAATCTGAAATTCACCAAAGGCACACTCATACTTACCGTCGCCAATAACTTCTCGAGTAACGCTGGTCAATAGTTCTTCGGTGCGACACATCAGGGCCTTGTAGTCACTATAAGACTCATAAAACTCAACCATGGTAAATTCAGGATTGTGCTGTGTCGAAATACCTTCATTCCTAAAGTTTCGATTGATTTCGTACACACGTTCAATGCCACCGACTACGAGCCGCTTTAGATACAATTCAGGGGCAATCCTCAAATACATTTTCATGTCATGAGCATTGTGATGAGTCACAAATGGCCTAGCCACTGCCCCTCCAGCCAACGACTGCATCATCGGCGTTTCTACTTCTAGATAGCCACGTCCATCAAGAAAGCCACGAATGGCACTCAAAATACGACTGCGAATCTCAAACACTCTCCTAGTTTCAGGACTTACAATTAGATCGAGGTACCGTTGTCGGTAGCGTGTCTCGACATCCGTTAAACCATGCCATTTCTCAGGTAAAGGAACTAAACATTTAGAGAGAAAAACAACCGTGTTCGCCCAAACTGTCAACTCGTTGGTTCGGGTCCTGAAAAGTCGTCCTGTAACACCGATGATGTCACCAAAATCAAGTAATTCAAATACTGAGAAATCCCGTTCTGATATCGAGTCTTGTCGGACATAAACCTGAATACGAGAGCGCCCATCTGAAATGACCACGAAATTAGCTTTCCCGAAACTTCGAATCGCCACAATCCGACCTGCCACCGCTGTTTGTATGTCATCAAGTTCCAAAGTGTCCTTATCGGTGTCAGCATGTTGCTCAATAAGCGTAGAAACCGTCGCGGTCGCACCAAAAGATCTTGGATAAACATCGACACCCAAACGACGTAACTCACTCAGGTTCTCGCGTCTCTGCCGTAATTGGTCTGTCTCGCGGTCGTCACTCATTTTTCGCTCACGTTACCCTGATCTTCAAGGCTTCGATTGATACTATCCAAAACGCCATTAACGAATGGCGCAGTCTGTTCTCCTCCGTAGGTTCTCGCCAATTCGATAGCCTCGTCGATCACCACCGGCGCTGGTGTTCCAGAATAGACTAGTTCATACACAGCCATACGCATGATAAGACGGTCCACGACGGCCAATCGCGAAAGCCGCCAATTGTCCGTATTCCCTTCGAGGAACGGGTCAATTTTTCCGACGTGAGTAGTTGTGCCTGCTACTAAACTCTCTGCGAATTTTCGGCGCGACTCAGGAGCCGGATGAACCAACCAATAAAATTCTATCGACTCATTTAATCCAGTCTGGTCAAGGCCCCCGACCTCCCACTGGTACAACAGTTGCAGTGCCGCCTCGCGCCCCCGATGACGTTCGACCCCACTAGGGTCAGCGGCCATTGTCTCGCGTCAACCCTTGAAGTACGTTGGTCAGTTGCACCGCTGCCATCGCCGCTTCCCAGCCTTTGTTGTCGTTCCCAACGCCTGCCCGTTCAACAGCTTCTTCATGCGAATTAGTGGTCAAAACTCCAAAAGCAATTGGCACGCCGGTTTCTTGAGCAGCCAAGCTGATCCCGTTAGCCACAGCCGAGGCAAGATAATCAAAGTGTGGAGTTTCTCCACGAATGATGCAACCGACACACACAAGCGCATCGAACTTTCCACTTTCAGCAGCCTTTCGAGCAGCCAGTGGCACCTCAAATGCACCGGGAACGCGAATAACGACAATTTCATCGCTGGCCGCTCCGGCCCTGACTAGCGCATCGATTGCTCCCTGTCTCAATGATTCGGTCACGGATTCGTGATAAGCAGACATCACTATGCCGAATCTCAGTCCAGTGGCATCTCCCGCTCCATCAATCGTTACAGTATCTTTCACTGACCTTTGAACACAGCAGCGCGCTTCTCGAGAAACGCCTGGGTTCCCTCTCGCATATCCTCGGTTGCCGCCACGAGTCCGAATAAGGTTGCCTCCAGCTCACAAGCGTCCGGCAATGGAATCTGGATGCCGGTACGAACCGCTTCCAAGATATATTTCACAGCCATCGGCGGTTTGTCGGCTAAAACCCGCGCAAAATCATCCACTTCATCTAAGAACTTTTCAGTCGGTACAACTTTGTTCACCAACCCGAGTCGTTCCGCATCACCTGCGTCAATTGACTTGCCAGTCAGTAACATTTCAAGGGCCCGCCCGGGACCAATTAATCTTGGTAATCGCTGTGTCCCTCCAAACCCAGGGATGAGACCGAGATTCACTTCCGGTTGGCCAAATGTAGCTGTATCAACCGCTACGCGAAAAGTGCATGCCATGGCCAATTCGAGTCCACCCCCCAAAGCAAATCCGTTCACCGCGGCAATGACTGGCACAGCGGACCGTTCGATCCTCTCGCAAAGTTCCTGACCTCGTCTAGCGATTGCATGACCAGAAGTCGGCGTCATCTCAGCCAGCTCTGAAATGTCGGCACCAGCGATAAAGGCACGGTTGCCGGCACCCGTTAGCACAACGACTCTGACAGAAACATCGGACTCGAGATTGTTAAAACAGTCACCAAGCTCTTGGAGCGTAGCCCTGTTTATGGCATTTAGCACCTGCTCACGATTAACGGTAACCGTAGCCACCCCATTACTTTGCTCTACACTTAAAGTTTCGAAGGTCATCCTACATCTCTTCTCTCTTACCCAAAAAGACTATACTCCACAGCCACACACCAACTGCACCGCTGCACGCTCCGACGGTATCGGCAATGACATCGCGGATGTCAGCGACCCTGCCAGGAACGAAAGACTGGTGATATTCATCAGTACAACCATAAAAGACAGTCAATAAAACCGCAGTGGCAAGTGTTTTTGTGTTGACGCCTTGCCACGTCCCATCGGCAAGTGCACGAACCATCAAAATTCCAAGCAGTCCGTAGACAACCCCGTGTATCGTAAGGTCCGACGTTCCTCCTAAGGGCGCGGGCAATCTAGAAAATGATGAAAATACGAAGATCGCAATCATCAAACAAACAGCAGGACCCCAGACCCAAACAGCGTGAGTTGCCGATCTCACAGCATCCAACCTGAGGTTTCAATCACAGCGGAAAAGGAAACATTAACCATCCCAACAAAATACACGCGCCACCGAAACCGGCGAATAAAATCACACCAGTGCGCAACTGGGCATCAACGTCATCCTTCGTCAGAACAGCAAAAACAACTGATACGAACGCGCTAAAGACAAGCATCAACCCCACGTGGCTAGACATTAGAATCGCTCTTACTTTCGTCCCAACGCTATGTCGTATGCGTCCAAAACAACCAAGGAATTAAGAAGACCAGCGGCTACAAGAAAAGTATTGCCATACTCATATGTCACTGCAACGACCCGACCTTCCCCGGCTCCAAAAAAGCGCGTCATTAAATACGGCACGCCAATTCCCAGATCAGCTAACGCAGCAAGAGCCACGAGAGGCTGTGACAGATCGAACGAAAATATTTGCCCTTCAAGCCACAATCCGATCAAGTACATTAACGGTAAGACAATAAAGAACACCGTTCCTTTCTGCACCCGTCCCAGCCACAAATGTCCCGCACCAGGATAGGCCCACGCTATAACGCAGACCAGTATTCTCGCCATTCCACCTGGGATAATTGATTTTCGTTGCACTAATGAATCCACAGCTAGGCACCCTGAACCAACGTGGCTACGCGTGCCTAGTTTAATGACCGAAACAGAATACCTTCACAACTCATCAAAATGAGTCAATCTCTTAAACGCCCCGAACCTCTGTTTAATCTCGACGTTCGTTAGTGTTAATAAACGATCGAGCCCAAACTCTTCGACAGCGAATGATGCCATGACGCTTCCCGCGATGACCGCTTGATTAACGACCTGGTCAGTGATTTGTGCGGCCGCTGCAAGAAATCCAACAAAACCACCGGCAAACGTGTCACCCGCGCCTGTCGGATCACAAACCCGATCAAGTGGAAGGCCTGGAACAGCGAAAAATCCTTCGGGCCTGGTCATCAATACTCCGTACTCACCCCGTTTAATCACAACTCGCTCTGGTCCCATATCCTGAATAATTCGTGCCGCCTTAACCAAGTTAACTTCTCCACTAAGTTGCCGCGCTTCCGAATCATTGATCACCAGAACATTGACTCGACCAAGCACTTTCTGGAGCTCCGCCGGAGTTCCTTCGATCCAATAATTCATTGTATCGAGCGCAACAAGCTCAGGTTCCTTAACTTGCTCAAGCACCTCCAGTTGAAGTGCTGGATGTATGTTAGCTAGAAATACAAACGGCGTGGTCTGAAACCGGTCTGGAATCCTCGGACTAAAATCTTCGAACACATTCAAGTGGGTATAAATCGTTTCACGGCTATTCAAATCAGAACTATATTCACCGCGCCATCGAAAGGTCTCTCCCGCAACCCGCTGAAGTCCATCCAAATCGATACGACGATCAGTAAATACCGAAAGATGGTCATCCAGAAAATCATCACCAACGACACCGACAAGTCGTACGTCAGTGAAGAAGGATGCCGCAATACTGAAATAAGTCGCCGCACCGGCCACTACCCGAGAGACTTCCCCAAAGGGTGTCTTAACTGAGTCAAACGCAACGGAACCAACAGTCAAAATCGATTTCATGGTCTCAGAACTATTCTGTCACTTCTAAATACTTCCCAAGGATTGGAGCCAGATCTACACGAACCTGCCTTGGAATCGCTTCCTTGCGGGTAATGATGGCTGCCGACAGCGCCGATGCACAGTCGCACGTTCTATCAACAGGAAGCTGGGAAACCACTCGTCGAATGACTTTCTTCGCCGTTTCCGCATTTTCCTGTAAATTCTGAACGATCATTTCCACAGTGACTTGCTCGTGGTCAGGATGCCAGCAATCATAGTCCGTTACTAAAGCCAACGTCGCGTAACAGATCTCGGCTTCCCGAGCGAGTTTCGCTTCCTGAAGATTAGTCATTCCAATAACGTCCATCTGCCAATCTCGATAAAGACGTGACTCGGCCAAGGTTGAAAACTGCGGTCCTTCAATACAGACATAAGTGCCGCCCCGATGCACCTTCTTCCTCACTGATTCGACCGAGTCTGAAGCTATTTGACTCAGCGTGTTACAAATCGGATGCGCGAATGTAATGTGCGCGACGACACCTCTTCCAAAGAACGTGCTAACCCGGCCTCGAGTGCGATCGAAAAACTGATCTGGCACCACAATGTCCAGCGGTCGATACCTCTCCTGCAAACTTCCGACAGCGCTGGCCGAGACCAGCCATTCGACACCCAACATCTTGAAACCAAAAATGTTCGCACGATAATTAAGTTCAGAGGGTTGTAAATGGTGGCCGACGCCATGTCGAGCAAGAAATGCGACCCTCTTGCCGGCCAGGTTCCCTATCACGTAGGCGGCCGACGGATCACCGAATGGGGTCGTGAGGTTCACTTCCTGTCGGTCAGTCAAATCCTCCATAACATACAGTCCACTTCCACCAATCACACCAATACCGACAGGCTCTATGTCAACCACTGGCACTCCTTCAATATCCACAGTTCAAAGATTTTGACTCGTTAGCAACATCCGTGGATCATCCATCATATTTCCTTCAGTTCCACCAACACACCATGTGCACTGGACGGATGAATGAACGCCACCCGGGCTCCCTCTGCTCCGGGGCGAGGCACCTCGTCGATTAGTTGAACTCCCCGATCTCTAAGTTGGTTTAAGACCAGATTTAAATCTTCAACCCTCAGTGTGATGTGATGTAACCCTGGGCCTTTTCGTTTTATAAAACGTGCAATCGCCGAATCTTCTGCAGTCGCTTCCAATAATTCGAGCGTTGCAGTGCCAACCGGCACGAACTGTGCCCGCACCCTTTGCGACGGAACTTCCTCACACTCGGATATTTCAAGACCAAGCGCGTCACGAAAAAACTTCAACGACTCATCAAGTTGAGACACAGCAATGCCTATATGATCTAGTTCAACCTTCATTGGGCACGCTCCATAATCTCAGCTGCCGCCGTGTAAGGATCAACTTCTCTTTTACTAATCCGATCAACTGCCTTGTCGAGAGCTTGCTTAATGTCATCACGCCCTTCCAATCGCAGCATAAATTCTCGACTCAACGTTTCCCGTAGCCGAACTCCCGCTCTATGTTGAAGTCGTCTGTTCTTCTGGGTTGAACTCTCTTGAAATTGCTCGACTGCATCGATCACATCAGTAATTCCGATATTACTGGTCGCCTCAGTCTTGAGTACCGGTACACGCCAACCCTCACCTTGATGTTCTTTAAGCATGAGCGCTGCTTCGATATCCTTAACCGTGCGATCCACGCCGTCGCGGTCCGACTTATTTACTACAAACACATCGGCGATTTCCATAATGCCAGCCTTGAGAGCTTGAACATCATCGCCACTACCTGGAGCCATCACTACAATTGAAAGATCCGCAGTTCGGATGATATCCACCTCACCTTGGCCAACGCCAACTGTCTCGATCAATACGACATCGAGACCTGCGGCATCCAGAATCACAGTGGCATCATTCGTGGCCTGAGATAACCCACCAAGGTGCCCCCGAGAAGCCATACTCCGGACAAAAACCCCAGCGTCTCCAATATGAGACTGCATACGAATACGGTCACCAAGAATGGCACCACCGCTAAAAGGACTCGTCGGATCGATGGCAAGAATGCCAACCTTTGCGTCGCGACGGCGTAATTCGATCGTTAGACAATCAACTAACGTGCTCTTCCCAACGCCTGGAGCACCCGTTATTCCAACAACGGTAGCGTGACCACCAAAACTGAATAATTGTGAAATTAGGACCTGACCATCCGATGAACGACTTTCAATCAATGAAATTGCGCGTGCCACAGCTCTCGGGTCGAAAGCTTTGACTTTTTCCGCGAGGCTCTGAGTGGTCACGGTTCTCTAAATATCCTGGGCGGCTGTGACTCTATCACACCAACCTCTTCGTCTCATTATCATCCGCTCACCTCGACCAACCGGTTGACACCGAGCCGACATCACTCCACCATCACGTTTGAAAGGAACTCGTATGTCTCGGAAATTGCCATTTTTGGGCTTATTCTTCATATTGATCGCCGTGGCGAAACCAGCCGCTGCAGACCTCACAGCTTTCGTTGGCTCTACTCAATCTGTATCGGACCGTACCGTAACAGGTGTAGCTATTGGCTTATCACTCGCAATTATCGGCTTCGAGTTCGAATATTCGAACACGTCTGTCGACAACCTTCAGGACAAGGCGGAACTCAAATCGAGCATGCTTAACGTGCTCATCCAATCCCCATTCCCTATTTCCCGACTTCAGTTCTACGGAACAATCGGCGGGGGACTCTATCGTGAAAAACTTGGTCAGAGTAGAGACACCGGCCTCGGAAGTAACATGGGTGCCGGGGTCAAGGTGTCGCTGATGGAACCTTTCCGGCTACGATTCGACTATCGCTCTTTGCGGCTTGGTAAATCTTCGAAACGACGCGCGATTCAAAGATTTTACGCGGGCCTCACTCTCGACTTCTGAAACTTAGACCCAACATCAACACCGGCGGTTGATTAAACCACCAGCAGGAAACAAGATGACGAATTGACCGCTGTCCAACTCGCCACCCTGCTCCAATCATCCCACTGAGTCAACTTAGAAGTCGAGAACGAGATCCAGATTCACCATCGATTGTCCACCCGCAAACGAACTGTTAAAAGTTTCGTAGAGCGCCTGGACATCAGCAGGGAATGCTTCATTTAAGATTTGGGCGACTGCATAGTCAGCACCAGACACAGCCGGATCGATGAACCACACATACAACGTCGCTCCACCTGGTCCTGCCTCACGTGCCTTATAGACCTTCCAACCCTCAGCTTGAGCATTCCGGTCTGCATTTTCACTAGCCCGCAGTCCGTCTGCTAACTTCTGCATGACTCCTTCGAAGTCACTTTCATTCGCAGCGTTAACATAATTGAGCATCATGCCCGCACCGGCACTAAAAGTCCGACCTTGGGCCTCTGCATTATTCGTGGTGACTACCGTCCCCACGACGACACCAACCACCAACGCTGCCACTACCGAGAAACCAATCAAGTAGTTTCGGCGCATCGCCCGACGCATCAATAACGAAAGCATGTTTCTGACCTCCTTGAACCTCAGTGTAAAAATTTGACCGGATACCATACCGTACGGCGCTACCTAGACGAAAGCCCCCATTATGTCGTTGGCTATGAGCATACCCTCTCGGGTTAACCGAAGTCGCCCAGATTCCCAGAGGAGTCGTTTTTTTTCAATAAATGGCGCCAGTGCGGCCCCGTATTTCTCCATCACCGAAATTCCGTACCGTTGTTCAATCAATCTGAGATCAAGGCCCTCGGTTAACCGAAGTCCCATAAAAAGCGCGTCACCAAGCCACTCATCGTCGCTCAAACCACGCTTCGACAAAACCACCTCCTGACCAGAAGTGACATTTTCGATATAGCGACCTGTCTCAGAGATGTTCGACCACCTAGAACCTCCTCGTGTCGAGTGAGCTCCACACCCAAAACCCAACCATTCACCGTCGGTCCAATACTTCAAATTATGGCGACATTTTTTCCCTGGTTTTGACACATTGGAGATTTCATACTGCTCATAGCCCGCAACATCGGTCATCTCAAGAGTTTCGAGATACATCTGCACCGCATCTTCCTCAGGTGCGAGCGACACCCCCGACCGCGCCATATCCTCTCGCAGAGGTGCATTAGGATAGAGCTCGAGAAGATAAAAAGACGCATGCTCAGGTTCCAATTCCAGTAATGATTTGACTGAGTGTCGACAATGAATGCTTGCCTGACCTGGAAGCCACAACATCAAGTCAAGACTAATAGCGTCATAGCCCTCAGCACGCGCAGTGCCGACCGCATCTCGAGCTCGCTTCGCGGAATGTCTGCGATCCAAACTTTTGAGTTCAACGTCACTGAATGATTGAACGCCGAAACTCAGTCGATTTACACCCGCTTCCCGCCAGCCAGACAGCCGCCGCGAACTCGCTGATTCAGGGTTGACCTCTAAAGTGACTTCTGCAGACGAGCTAAAAGAAAAAGCCTCCCGACACGCTCCAAGCAATCGGTCCACTTCCGCAGGCTCCAGCAAAGAAGGTGTGCCTCCGCCAAAATAAACCGTGTCGACAGCCTCACCATTACCAATTCCAGCAATCTCCAGCACGAGAGCATCCACATAACGGTTTTTAACACCGGCATCGAATAGCCCACGGTTAAAATTGCAATAATTGCAGATCGATTCGCAGAAAGGGATGTGCAGATATAGGCCCAGCACTGCTTCCTCATGCGCTGCAGAAACCACTAGCTACTAGCCTTACCGCCTAACCAGCCAAGTTCTAACTGACCGTCTTTCTCTTTAAGCTGGGCACGCGCCCGAACTGAAGTGCGCCGAGGCAACCGGCGTTTTGGTTGAGATTTCTCAGCTTTCCATTTCCCGAAGATGTCGTCGGAATCTGGCTTAAACTCAAAATCTCGATAATCCGGCCCAGAATATTCTAGAAACTCACACATCTCACGTAAGCGCGAATGCATACGGAACCCTACCCTAGATTTCAAAGAATCCGAATCATCAGGTTCATCCTCATAATTTGAAGTAAATATAGTTGGCTTCCGGTCGTTATAACGAGTGTTGACAATCAAATGCATTGTCTCTTCGACCCACTCTGTAAGACGTTCTGCTCCTAAATCATCCAAAACCAGTAATTCAGCATGCATAACGCGCTCAAGGATGTCAGCTTCAGAGGTACGTATCACGGGGTTATAAGTACTCCTGATCGTACTTAAGAGCGACCTCGTATCGTAGTACAAACCCCGAATATTCTTCTCAATAATGACATTGCGAAGTACAGAAATAGCTAGGTGAGTTTTCCCGATACCGGGAGGACCGATTAGTAGCAATCCTTTTTGAACCATCGGAAACGAAACGGAAAACTCCTCCGCCCTCTTGACCGCACGAAGTAGTTGCTCATTCGGATACGTAACAAACGTCGAGAAATCACATTTTTGATAACGTGCAGGAATATTGGCGTCCTTAAGAAGATCCAATGCCACCTGCCGATGCCAGCATTCGCATCGCTCGACACGTTCGACACCATTAACATCCCTGGAACACCAACCGGTGTTGTTACAGACGGTACAGTTCATTGACGCTCTTAACGATTTTTGAAGCCCGATAAGATTGTAAAGGATACTGCTCGTAGCTTGTGTATAAAACTGCGAATTAGAAGTAAGGATTTCGCGATCGTTGATTAACGTTTTGGTAGGCGCTTTCGCCGAACGGTTTTTTTCGAAGAGTTTGACTCCTCGCTCGTCTGCGGTGCTGCACGAACAAGACTCGATGGAGTTGTCTTAACCAACGCTGTCTCAAGACGTTCCTCCCAGCCATCCAAACCCGGTGTCATTTCTCGTTTCACATACGACATAAACTCGTTCACTTCTCGCTGCATTTGATCCATCTTGCGACGCATATTGAGAATAATTTCAACTCCCGCAAGATTGACACCAAGGTCGCGTGTAAGTGTCAGGATAGTCTCAAGTTGTTTGAGATCTTCGCTCGAGTAGAGTCGTGTGTTGCCGTCCGTACGAGACGGCTTCAGAAGACCTTCTCGCTCATACAGTCGCAATGTTTGAGGATGAATATCGTAACGCTGCGACACAGCGCTAATCATGAAATACGCTTCGCCAGACTGTCTTGAAGCCATTGCCTGTCACTCAGTAAATAGACCGTTTCTCACGTCAGTTGAATTCAGACGGCCAAACTCACGAAGCAATTCCCTTGACCGTTCATCCCTTATTTTTGGTAACGAAAGGGCTACCGTCACAACCAGATTCCCTCTGTCTCCAGTCTTTGGAGACGGCGCGCCTTGCCCCCTGATACAAAACCGTTGTCCCGATGAAGTGCCAGGCGGGATCGTTAAAGTGGTCTTCCCAGCGATAGTCGGAACTTCAAATGTAGCGCCAAGGACTGCTTCATTCACGCTGATTGGAGCTTCCAAATGCAGGTCGTCACCATCGCGAGCAAAGACACGATGTGGCTCAACTGTTGCCGTAATGTATAAATCTCCCACAGGTCCGCCACCTCTGCCAACATGTCCTTTATTAGCTACTCGCATGCTGGATCCGTTAGCCACACCAGCAGGAATCTGAACCGTTATTTCCTCCGTCTGCGAAAAAACTCCTTCTGATCGGCACAACCCACACGGTTGCCGTCGCTGACGACCAGTTCCATTACACGACCCGCAGGCTTTTGTAAAAACCATATGTCCACGCCGCCACTGTGCACTGCCAGCCCCATTACAATCTGCACATGGCATTTCGTTCGACCGGCGAAAACCCGTTCCACTGCACCTAACGCAAGCCTCTAACTTTGTCACACGCAGACGTCGTTCTGTACCCATGAGCGCTTCCTCAAAACTCAGGGTCATGTCAGCGTATAGGTCGCTGCCCTTCTCTGCATTAATTGTTGGCTCATCAGAGGTTTCCCTCAGAACTTCCGAAAACAATTCCGCAAACGTTGCCGAAGTGCCTGTCACCGGCACAGAAAAGTCAAATCCGTGAAACTCAATCGATGCGGCTCTCCGTTCGGATTGCCGCTCGCCATGCGTATCGTACGCTGCACGACGCTCTGGATCGCACAGGGTTTCGTAAGCTTCAGTCGCGCTACGATAAAAAGCCTCGGCTTCACGATCACCAGGATTAATATCGGGATGATAGCGTCGAGCAAGCCGCGTGTAGGCTCGCTTCATCTCCCGTAGAGTTGCTCCACGGTCAACACCTAGGATCACATAGAAATCCATCGCAACCTATGTCGCTATTTCTTCTCATCTTCGACTACTTCTGCATCAATTACATCCGCATCCCCGCTCGAAGTAGCACCATCCTCAGTTGAACCAGTCGATTCATCGTTAGCACTGTCAGGACCAGGCGCTTCCGTAGCAGCCTGTTGATAGAGTTGCTCTGCTGCCTTATGTTGGGCAGCGGTCAATTGCTCAGCTGCGCCATTGATTGCTTCTACGTCGCTCCCTTCAAGAGCTTTTTTAACAGCTTCAATCGCTGCATCAATAGGCTGACGTGCTTCGGACGTTAACTTCTCACCGGAGTCACTCATCATCCGCTCCGCTGCGTAAACAGCTTGGTCAGCACTGTTTCGAGTTTCAACCTCATCCTTCCGAGATTTATCCTCATCAGCGTGCGTCTCAGCTTCCTTCATCATCTGGTCAACTTCGTCTTTACTTAGTCCACTGGAAGCCGTAATCGTAATTTTCTGCTCCTTACCGGTACCAAGGTCCTTTGCTGACACATTTACAATCCCGTTTGCATCAATGTCAAAAGTGACTTCAATTTGCGGCACACCCCTAGGTGCTGCAGGAATACCAACCAAATGGAACTTACCTAATGTCCGGTTACCTTGAGCCATTGGACGTTCGCCCTGTAACACATGTACTTCAACACTGGTCTGGCTGTCCGCCGCAGTCGAAAATATTTCTCCCTTTCGGGTAGGAATCGTGGTATTTCGAGGCAAGAGAGTCGTCATTACACCTCCCAATGTCTCAATCCCAAGAGAAAGAGGCGTTACGTCTAACAACAGAAGGTCCTTAACCTCACCTGATAACACACCAGCTTGGACGGCTGCTCCAATTGCTACCACTTCATCCGGATTAACACCTCGATGCGGTTCCCGATTAAAAACTGACTTAACAAGTTCCTGCACCTTCGGCACTCGTGTAGAACCACCCACCATGACCACTTCATCGATTTCAGATGGCTTCAAACCCGCGTCTGACAACGCCCGCTTAACCGGCTCAATTGTCCGCTGCAACAGGTCATCGACTAGTTGCTCAAATTTCGCACGAGTCAGCTTCATTTGCAGATGCTTCGGTCCCGACTGATCAGCCGTAATAAAAGGTAAGTTGATCTCCGTCTCCACTACCGTCGACAATTCCATCTTGGCCTTTTCTGCAGCCTCCCTCATACGCTGCAAAGCCATCTTGTCTTGACTAAGGTCGATGCCCGCATCAGCTTTAAATCCCTCCACAATCCAATCGATAATGCGATGATCGAGATTGTCACCACCAAGGTGCGTATCTCCATTAGTAGCTTTAACCTCTACAACGCCTTCTCCAACCTCCAGGATCGATATATCAAACGTGCCCCCCCCGAAGTCGTACACCGCAATTGTTTCGTCCTTTTTCTTGTCAAGCCCGTATGCCAGCGCGGCTGCAGTTGGTTCATTTACAATCCGCATAACTTCAAGGCCAGCTATTTGCCCAGCGTCCTTTGTCGCCTGACGCTGTGCATCATTGAAATATGCTGGAACGGTAATGACCGCCTTGTCGACGGTCTGTCCCAAATATTCTTCAGCAGATTGCTTAAGTTTCTGCAAAACCATTGCCGAGATTTGAGGAGGAGAATATTCGTCTCCCCCAGCGTGAACACGGGCGTCTCCATTTGAAGCCTTAACAGCTTCGTAAGGCACCATCTTCATTTCCTCGGAAACTTCATCAAACCGACGACCCATAAATCGCTTAATGGAAAAAATCGTGTTTTCCGGATTCGTAACAGCTTGACGTTTCGCCACTTGGCCCACTAAACGCTCGTCTCCCTTCGCAAATGCCACTACTGACGGCGTCAGTCGATTTCCTTCAGCGTTCGTAACCACCGTGGGCTCCGTTCCCTCCATCACGGCAACAACTGAATTGGTCGTACCTAAGTCAATCCCAATAATCTTGCTCATCGTCTTACTTCCCCAATACCCTAATTAACTACGAAATAGCTGATAAATTTCCATGTTGAATGTCTATATACCATATTATATGAGTCTATAAGAGTCAAATATATCCCAGAAATACGATTAATCACTATAAAAATATCCTCCATCGAAGAGTCGATCCAATTTATCAGGCGACCCTCACGTGTACAATGACTAAGCTTCGCAAGCGCCTAGACTCAATTTAGACTTAATGGACATATGGACATGCTGTTAGACAAGGCGAAAAAAAGAGGCCCTCTACTTCGACGAGCTCTTATTTTCGGTAGTTTTGGTGTCGCAGCTTTATTAGGGGCAATTAGCGGTGTTCTGTTCGCTTACTCCCCTGATCTTCCTGAAATTTCAGAGCTCGATAGCTATACGCCAGGAACTATCACGCGGCTATACGACCGCAACAACATCTTGATCGGCGAGTTCGCTACTGAACGCCGCCTGATTATCGGCTACGAAGATATTCCTCCTGATCTTCGACATGCCATCATTTCAGCCGAAGATGGCGCGTTCTTCACTCACGTAGGTTTCAACCTCAGACGAATCCTCGCAACCGCCGTAAGTAATGTTTTAAGTGGCGACCTTACCGCAGCGGGCGCAAGCACAATCACCATGCAGCTTGCTCGTAACATCACCTTAGGCGGAGAACGATTGGGCCTGGAAAAAACTTGGCAGCGAAAGCTCCGCGAAATGTACTACACGTTTCATATTGAAAAACGATATACAAAACGTGAAATTCTAACCCTCTATGTCAACCAAATGTGGCTTGGCACAGCCATTCACAGCGCACACGGGGTTGAAGCGGCATCAAGACTCTATTTCGGAAAATCCGTCAAGGAACTCAAATTAGAGGAAGCGGCCTTAATCGCAGGCATTATCCAATCGCCGGCACGCCAGAGTCCGTTAGTCAATATGGATTTAGCGGTGGCTCGCCGCAACTACGCACTTCAGCGAATGGCCGCCGAAAAATACATAACCCAAGAATCCGCTGACGAAGCAAAACTACTACCCATCGCCCTCGCCCAACGAACAGTACGGAGCAACTCGATCGCACCGTATTTTATCGAAGAAGTCCGTCAACATCTCGAGAACGAATACGGTGTCGCCAAGCTCTACGAGGAAGGGTTGAGCGTTCATACCACGTTGGATTCTCGGCTACAGATCGCCGCTAACAAGGCAATCGAGACTGGGCTACGTGTACATGACAAGCGTCGAGGTTTCCGAAAACCAAGCCGTAACATTCTTGACGAAGCCGATACTGTCGCTGATTCTGACGAAGCACTCGATATCCTCAAATCCTTCGAACACAGCCGCTGGGTTTTCAACATAAAGCCTGGCGATATCATCCCAGCTATCGTTACAGGTGTAGACCCCGAAGTAATCGCCGTTCGTTTTGGTTCCTACGCCGCAACCGTAATCCCCAAGGGCTTACGATTGTTGCCAACCGGAGAAACTGAAGGGTTTCGAGGAATTGGCCGTACCCCGGCAGACCAACTAGTTCGCCCGGGCGATCTGATTGAAGTCAAGATCACGGCATTCGAAACGATGGATGGTGATGGAAATCCGCTTGAACCAGCTCTTATTGAAGCGGAACTAGACCAAGAACCTCTCGCAGAAGGTGCCCTGCTAGCACTGGATAACCGAACAGGTCGAATTCTGGCAATGGTTGGTGGTTACAATTTTGAACGCAGCAAGTTCAATCGAGCGACTCAAGCTTATCGTCAACTGGGCTCCCTTTTTAAAGGGGTGCTCTACGCAGCCGCAGTAGATCAAGGATATACAGCCAATTCGATTGTGGTGGACGATCCCGTAAGCTACGACGTGGGTCCAGAACAGGACCTGTACGAACCGACAAACTACGATAATGCCTACGAAGGTCCGATTACTCTTCGCCGAGCGCTTGAAAAATCTCGTAACGTACCCGCCGTGTGGATGATGAACGAGATCGGACCGGATGCGGTGGTCGACTTCGCGCGGCGTCTTGGATTTACGTCACCAATACCACCGTTCTTATCCGTGGCCTTAGGTTCTTCCGAGGCGACTTTAATGGAGGTAACGAGTGCGTACTCGGCGTTCCCTAATCGAGGCACACGTATGGTGCCATATCGGATTGAACGCATCGTGGATCGAGCGGGAGATATTTTAGAGACTGGAAGACCCGTGCCACAAGATGCGCTCAGACCCGATACCGCCTACATTATGGTAAGCCTGATGCGTGGTGTCGTCCAACGGGGGACCGCCACTAGAGCATCACGACTAGGATGGCCTCTCGGCGGAAAAACTGGCACGATGGATGACTATACAGACGCATGGTTCGTCGGATTTGGTCCAGATATCACGGTTGGCGTCTGGGTCGGTTACGACGAAAAGAAGACGCTTGGCGACGGTGAAGAAGGAGCAAGGGTCGCAGTACCGATCTGGACAGACTTCCTTCGAGCTTATACAGACGGAAGGGACGCTCCTGAAGGTTTCGTGGCGCCTGACAACATAGTATTCAGGTCAGTGAACGAGATGACGGGACAGCTGACTGAGCCATGGTCCCATGGAGCGATAGAAGAAGCCTTTATTATTGGGACTGAACCAAGTGGCGGAATCTTCAGATAAACCACATGCGACCAAGAAACACATCAACTTAGGTCTTATCACCCACTCTATCTACTTGTAGACTGCCCAGATTCATTCTCTGCTTTACCCTCTACTCCCAATGTTCCAGCTGCACGCCTCATTAGATAGCACTTAATAAAGTCATCCAAGTCGCCATCAAGTATCCGATCAACATTACCAACATCCATTTTTGTACGATGGTCCTTTACTAACCGGTACGGATGAAGCACGTAGCTTCTAATCTGACTTCCAAATGCAATTTCCTTTTTTTCGCCTCCGATCCTCTCAAGCTTGTCTCGTTGTTCCTGCTGTTTAACGTCGTAGAGCCGCGACCTAAGTACGCTCATTGCTGCGTCACGGTTACGATGCTGCGACCGCTCATTTTGGCACGACACCACTATCCCCGTCGGAAGGTGCGTGATACGTACGGCCGAATCCGTAACGTTAACGTGTTGTCCACCGGCACCACTAGAACGATAGGTATCGATACGTAAATCCTTCTCCTCGATCTCAATCTCGATATCATCAGAAAGTTCCGGCCACACGAAAACCGATGCAAACGAGGTATGCCGGCGGGCAGCTTGGTCGAACGGAGAAATTCGAACAAGACGGTGAATCCCAGCTTCGGCGAGTAGCAACCCGTACGAATAGTCACCCTTAACTGTTATGGTTGAAGCCTTAATCCCAGTCTCGTCCCCGGGTTGAAAATCAATTATGTCTCTCGAAAAACCTCGTCGCTCGGCCCATCGCAGATACATGCGTAATAACATCTCAGCCCAGTCCTGAGATTCCGTTCCGCCAGCACCAGGGTGAATAGTAACAATGGCATTACACCTGTCATGCTCGCCACCAAGCATTTTCTTCGTTTCGGCGGTTTCGACTTCTTCGGCAAAGCCATCCAACCCTGTCACAAGCTCTTCGACTACTGCTTCACCCTGCCTCGCCCATTCGACCAATACTTCTAGGTCGCTACTCCTAGTCTGAAGAGAAACCGACAACTCTCGATCCTCCTGAAGTCGTTGACGACGTTGCATGACACGCTGAGCATTGTCAGGATCATCCCAAAAATCTGGAGCAGCGGACTGTCTATCTAACTTAGAGACTTCCTCTAAAAGACTGGCTGCGTCAAAGATACCTCCGTAATTCCTCAGCGCGTTTCAAGAGGTCCTGATAGCGTCGAATTTGTTCATCAACTTCAATAGTCACATATCCCTCCGTATCAGCCCTCTAACCAATTTTCAATGACTCCTCGATCGCATATTAGGTGCGACCGCCATGGTCAACAGCACCAGCGAAAAAATTCCGCAGCCAAACGCCAACAAGTCACCATATCTCGCATAGGGCGTTAACTCTTGAATTAACTTGACCTCACTAGTCAACACGTCATCCTCAAAAAGATTGGTTTCAGAGACAACCCGCCCGTATGGGTCAATTACTCCACTGATTCCAGTGTTGGCCGCGCGGACAACGTAGCGACCATGTTCAATCGCACGCATCGTGGCCTGCTGAAAATGTTGGTAAGGCGCAGCCGTCCGGCCGTACCATGCGTCGTTCGTAACAGTCGCCAACAAACGACTTCCATTTCTTACAAATTGTCTAACTAGCCCTGGATAGATCATTTCATAGCAAACTATTGCACCTATCGGTTGACCATCCATCATCAACATCACTGGCTCTTCGCCTGCAGAGAAGCCCCCAACAGACTCCACGAGCGGTGACACAAACGAAAGAAGCCTCCGAAGCGGAACATACTCGCCAAATGGCACCAAATGCTGCTTGTGATATACCCCAGCCGTTTCGCCTCGAGGATCTACTAAGACGGCGGCATTGTAGTATTTGGGTTCGTCTTGCCAGGTAACATCCGTTGTCCCTAGCAGAAGATGAACGTTTCGCTCCCGAGCTAAACGACGAATCATTTCTGAACGTGGGTCAACTTGGAATGCAAATGGAGTTGCCGCCTCTGGCCACACCACAAGGTCTGCTCCCGCGTCAGCAGCACGGTTCGTTAACTGCAAATACTTGTCGAGGATGGCATCACTCAATTCAGGATTCCATTTGTCCACTTGTGCGATATTGCCCTGCACAGCAGCGACGCGTAACGGCACACCCAGATCGAGCAATGCTCCTGAGCGCAGCCGCACGGTCCCGAATAGAAGAACCGCGGCCATCAAACAGACCGTGGCTAAAATTACGCCACTCGATCTAGCGAGACCGGTCCGCACAACGAACGCGAACGATGCGTTCAGTAAAACCACGAGCACAGAAACGCCGAGAACCCCCACAATGCTCGCAAGTTGCGCCACCGGAAGGACAGAAGCCTGACTGTAGCCTAGGAGTTCCCACGGAAAACCCGTAAAAAGATAAATCCTGCCTAATTCAGTGGTCACCCAAAGAATTGGCGCACAAAACACCGCAACTGTCCCGAACTGTCTATGCAGCAACCACAACGCTAAAGCAAACAAACCTGGAAAGAGCGCCAAATAGCCGACTAAAAGTAAAGACACGCTCCATGAAGCCACAAACGAAAGGCCACCAAAATCTTCAACAACCCTAGGAATCCAATAAATGGTACCGACAAAATGGATGGCACCAGTCGTGAGACCTCGAAACAGGGCCACCTGCCACGACCGTGCGGCCAGCGTTGTCAGTAATAGCGGAACCAAGGCGATCCACGCAAAGACCGGATGCCCAAAACTGGGGAAGCTAAGAAAGAGCAACACGCCCGAGAGAAGAGCGGGCATCAGCGGGTAACGAACGCGTCGAACTGTTCCTCGTCTATCAAGCGCTGCCTCACACGCTCGGCCTCTGCTCTATCCGAATATGGTCCCACTCGCACTCTGAACCAAGGAATAGGAGCATTCGAATCTGGGAAAATAACCGTGGCTGGATAGTTCTTCGCTCTAAGTTGTGTCGCGATTTCTCGGGCTGGTTGTTCTGACCGAAGCGCCCCAACTTGCACGGCAAAACTTTGAGGCATCGCTGACCTTAAGTCAGGTTCTACGAATTCAGCAGTCTGTACCGAGTTGGGAGTAGACCGGGAAATAAATCCTGTCGGGGTTCTTGAAGACAAACCTAGCTGCCCAGTTTCTATCTCAGATAATTCATGGTCTGACGCATTCAGCTGTTCAGACGTCTCCATTCGCGGCTGGAGGTCCTCATTTGGTTCGGTGCCCATGAGCGTATCAACATAGGTCAACCTAGAACGCTCCCGCGCCCCTGCTGACTGTTGTGATCTTCGTGAACCCGGGGAACCCATTCCAGCAGGTGGCAACTGCATGGATATTTCACTGATAGATGGCCCGCTGTCAGTCGTATTCCCGCCATGAGAATCTTGACCAACCAATACGCCAACCACAAATACCACAACGGCAACAACCGTCCCAGCCATCAATAGAAAAACGTAGTGCTTAGCACTAGGTGCAGTGTCGCTGGAACCTTCCCTCGCCATAATAAGATTACGCGTGCGCCGTCGATGCTGTGAGGTAAATCCCTACTTCTTTTCAACCTTATTCATAAACGTACTAAGTAAATCCATCGGCAGTGGAAAGACAAGTGTGGAATTTTTCTCACCAGCAATCTCAGTGGCTGTCTGCAAATACCGAAGGGTGACCGCAAGTGGTTGTTTCCCAATAACCTCTGCGGCCTGAGCAAGCTTTTCAGAGGCTTTATACTCGCCTTCAGCGTGAATAATTTTAGCACGCTTCTCTCGCTCGGCTTCAGCCTGTCTGGCCATAGCACGCTGCATATCTGGCGGTAAATCGACGTGCTTCACCTCGACTGCAGATACTTTCACACCCCATGGATCAGTCTGTGTATCTAGAATTTGCTGTAGCTCTTGGTTCAGTTGTTCACGCTCTGACAATAAGCCATCCAGCTCTACTTGGCCTAAAACACTTCGTAATGTCGTCTGCGCCAACTGTGAAGTAGCGTAGTGAAAGTTCTCGACTTCAACAATGGCGCGCAAAGGATCCATCACACGGAAGTAAACAACAGCATTGACCTTGACCGACACATTGTCCTTCGTAATGACGTCCTGAGGCGGAACGTCCATAACAATCGTCCTAAGACTAACGCGCACAATTCGGTCAATCGGAGCGAAAACAAGAATTACACCTGGCCCTTTAGGTCGCGGAAATAGTTTCCCGAGGCGGAAAATAACACCACGTTCATACTCGTTCAGAATCTTGATCGAATTAACCAGATAGGCACCTATAATGAACGCAATAATTAGAGACGGTCCAACCATGTCTATGTTCCTCCGGTCATCTTTGCCTTGAGACGCCGCACAGTAAGTTTTAAACCATCAACAGAAACAACCTGAACCCAGTCACCTGTGTCGATGGACTCGTCTGATATCGCGCCCCAGACCTCTCCATGTGTTTCGACGCGACCTGGAACTCCAGGTCCGATAGGACTCAGAGCCTTACCGACTCCTTCAATCATACCGGCACGACCACTGACAGGTGCTGCCATTTGTGCACGCAGCCCAAGGCGAACCAATAATGCAGTGATTGTCGCAAGTGCAAACATCGAACCTATGATAAATGGCCATCCCAACTGCAGCTCAGGCGCCGGAGAGTCAACCAAAATCAACGCGCCGAGCACCATCCCCACGATACCGCCAGCAGCGAGGAGTCCATATGTAGCCGTCATCATTTCGGCAGCAAGAAGGAACAGGCCAAACAGAATCAACAACAAACCAACGTAATTAATCGGTAGAATTTGAAAAGCGAAGAATGCCAATAAAAGGCAGAGTCCTCCTACGATCCCGGGAACAATCCCACCGGGGTTCCAAAGCTCGATCGTTAAACCGAGTGTTCCAAGACTGAACAAAAGCACTGCCACCTGCGGATGTGCTATTGCGCTCAACAACTCCTGTCGCCAATTCATCTCCACAGTCTGCACACGTGCTGAAGCCGTTGCCAATACCGTGGTTTCACCATTCCATCGCTTTACCACCAGACCATCCAACTGCTGTAAAAGGTCATCAAAGTCGGTGGCAATCAGGTCAACAAGTGGGGGATCGGCGTCAATCGCCTCTTTCTCAGTGAAGGAAAGACTTTCTGTAACGGCCTTCTCTGACAAATCCACGTTGCGACCTCGCTGACTCGCAATCGATCGCGCGTATGCCGCAACATCAGACGCCGCCTTCTCTGCCGCGACATCGTCCATCGAAGCACCCGTACCAGAGACTGGATGTGCAGCACCGATATGAGTTCCCGGAGCCATCGCGGAGACATCGGCTGCAATTGTTATTAAAAACCCGGCAGACGCCGCGCGAGTTCCACTCGGACCCACGTAGACCACAACTGGCGTATTCGCATCGATTATGCTGGTGTTGATCGCACGTGTTGAGTCCACCAACCCACCTGGTGTTCGCAGAGTAAAAACTACCAGTTCGGCGTTGTCGGCATCAGCACGAGCAATGGTTTGTTCAATAAACTCAGCAGACACCGGATGGATCAGCGCATCAACCACAGCTGAGTAGACGACAGGCTGAATGGAACCTGGCTGGGAATCCTGCAGAGCCGTTATCAGCGATACAGATAAAGACACCACTACCCAACACACCACAAACCCGACCCGGAATCGTCGAATCCGTTTCATTAATTGGCGCCCAATTTCATTTTTATCTAGATACCAACGGTAAAACGAGCTGCGTTCAGCTGTCAACGAACAAACCGCTACTCCCCCCACCCACCGACGAATCTGGTAAGGTTACGCGGAATGTACACGGCGGCAATTCTTGCCGGTGGTCAAGCTCGTCGAATGGGTGGTCAACCCAAAGCCCTGCTTCCGATCGGCGGTTCGCGAATCATAGACCGTCAGTTGACGACCCTACGGGAAATTGCCGATCACGTAGCAATCGTCGCCAACGACCATGCACTCTACAAGTCACTCGGCGTTCCAATTTGGCCAGACATCAGACCAGGTTGTGGCCCCTTGGGAGGGATTCTCACAGCACTAGTTCGTGCCACAACTCCCATCACGCTTGTACTCGCCGGTGACATGCCATTTGTGACAGTGCGATTTCTCCAGTATTTAGCCGACTCTGGACGTGATGTTGATGTAGCAATTCCTCGTACTACTGAGGGATATCAACCTTTATGCGCAGCGTACAATCAACGATGCATCAAGGTCATTCAAAAACATCTCGATACACGAACCAATAAAGTGACAGACTTCCTCCCTACCGTAACAGTTCGCGAACTTGGACCAACTGACACAGCGTCTTTTGATCCGACTGGGACACTTTTTTTTAATATCAATTCACCCAACGACTACGAAACAGCCTTAAAACTTTACCCAAAAACTCGTAAACCTAGCTCAGCACTATGATCTTGCTCCTCCATAAAAGAGTACATGACCGATTCAGGTCAGTACTAAAAACACTTTATGACCTGTCACCAGAAGTGTGTCCAAATATTACCATTCAGTACCCGCCTACCCGCCCGCTAGGCGACCTTGCTATCACTGTAGCTTTTGAACTGGCTAGAACACTTCGTAAGTCACCGCAGGCGATCGCCGAAGAAATCGTTGAAGCACTAGGGCATATCGAGGGAGTCGCCAAAGCGGAGGCCACAAAGAACGGATACGTCAATATCTATCTTGATCGAGCACATTACCTTCGGTCAGTGCTAAATTCCCGACCCAGCCCTCTTGTAAACGAAAACACCGAAGCTCCCAAGATAATTGTTGAACACACAGCGATTAACCCAAACAAAGCAGCCCATATTGGACATCTTCGTAACGCTGCCTTGGGTGACACGTTAGTCCGACTTCTTCGATTTTCAGGTCAAGCGGTTGAAATTCAAAACTACATCGATGATACCGGAGTACAGGTTGCAGACGTCGTTGTCGGATTTGAACGACTGGAATCGAAATCCCTAGAAGACGTTCGATTACTCTGTGATTCACCAGGTTTCGACTACTACTGCTGGGACCTCTATGCAAAAGTTACCGAATGGTACGATGCTGATCAAACACGATTGGAAATTCGAAAGAAGGCTCTGCAAGATCTAGAACGAGGTGAAAATCCGTCAGCAGAATTAGCTAGCTTGATTGCCGATCGAATCGTTAGATGCCACCTCGCCACAATGGACCGACTAAATGTCGAGTACGACCTCTTAAGTTGGGAAGGAGACATACTCAGACTCGACTTCTGGGAAACGGCCTTTGAACTTCTGAAGAAAGCCGGTGTGCTGTTCCTTCAACCAACTGGCCCCCAAGCCGGATGTTGGGTCATGGAGATTAAAGAGGATCGCCCCAACGACATTACTGACCCACGGTTCAAGGTTGTTGTGAGATCTGACGGAACCGTCACATATGTCGGCAAAGACATTGCTTACCAGTTCTGGAAATTTGGACTAATAGGTAAAACCTTTGCATTTCGCCCATATCTGACTCAACGGTCTGGACGACCGCTCTGGACGACAGCTACTGAAGGAAGCGAAGACCAGCAAGAATCTCCACGTTTTGGTCACGCCTCAGCAGTGTTTAACGTAATCGACACCCGTCAAGCCTATCTTCAAAAACTCCTTCAACAGGCATTGGTCGCAGCAGGCCACAATAAAGAAGCAGAAGGGTCTGTACATTTTTCGTACGAAATGGTTGCTTTATCCCATAGCACGGCCAAAAAACTAGGTTATGGGAACCGGGACTCGACCAACCGTCCCTTCGTCGAAGTGTCTGGACGGAAAGGGTTGGGCGTTAAAGCCGATGACCTCTTGAACCTTGTAACCAAAGCCGCCGACGGTGAGGTGCGCGCACGTAACAAGGAATTAGACGACACCGAAGTTCATACCATTGCCACGACTATTGGAATCGCAGCTGTCCGCTACTTCATGATCAAGTATTCACGCGGTAAGGTTATCGCCTTTGACATTGACGAAGCGCTGAGTTTCGAAGGAGAAAGTGGCCCATACATTCAGTACGCAGCTGTGCGTGCCGGGAATATTCTTAGAAAACTGAAAGCCAATAACAACATAGACCGTCTCCATATAATCCAACGGCTTCCCTCGCTTTCGCTTGCTTCTCTTGATGATCCGGATGGAACGGACCTTTGGGACCTAGTGCTCGAAGCATCACGTTTAGAGGAAGTCGCCGAACAGGCAATTCGGACATTGGAACTCTCGTCGCTAGCCAAATACGCCTTCACTTTGGCGCAATCTTTCAACGGGTTTTACCACCAATATCCAGTACTCAAAGAATCAGATCAGGATGTTCGTCTGTGGCGAGCAGCAGTTGTTGTCTACGTTCGGGATCAATTAAGCAGTGCTCTGGAATTGATGGGCTGTGAAGTTCCCACCCGGATGTGACGATTTGCGCGGGCGGTAGGTACTAACTCTTACCGCAAAAACAAAAATTAACTTTCGAGCTTGGCAAGTAATTCAATGTGAGCCGAATTCGGAAACATATCAAAAGCCTGTATCCTTTCAATAGCGTAACCAGCTTGGCGGAACCTGCCGACATCGCGTGCGAAAGTAGCCACATCACACGACACGTAGACTATTGAGGCTGCCTGTCTCTGTACTAGACGTTCAAGAACTGTCTTGGACAATCCCGCCCGTGGAGGGTCAACGATGACCGTCCCTGGAATACGTTGAGAACTTCCAGTCAAAAACCGCTCAACTGAAGTTCCAACGACTTGAATCTTCCGCCGGATCCCCTTGGCATTCTGCGTCAAATCCTTACGAGCGATTACATCTCGCTCGACTGCGGTAATTTCATCGCTGCCCAAACTTGCCAACGTTACAGCAAAGAGACCCACGCCAGCATAGAGGTCCAGAATCGGCCCTCCTGTGACATAGTTACAGACCGCACTAACTAATGACGGTAGTAGGTAACGGTTGGCTTGGAAGAACGAGCGTGCATTTCTGCCAATCGTCCCTTCGATCGATGGTGATTCTGGCAAAAGCGTAGCCACAGAGTCGACAATGTTAGGTTCTCCTGCTACAGCCTTTATTACAGAACTTCCCGGTCGAGACCAAGTCAGTCCTGAAAGAGAACAACCCGAAGTCCAGCCGGAAATTGCTTTAGACAAAGTAGGGTTCTTGAGGTGAAAGTTAATGACCCGCGTTTCAGCCGCAATATCTTCCGCAAAGTCTATATGTAGAATCGACCGGTAATTCGAACCAGCTAGCCTTCGTCCCACCATCGCGAGAGCATGGTTCGTCTCCAAGAGCAGCTGACCTGTATCAGCAGGATTGCACAGCTGATGCGTGCCTTCCCGAAGAAAACCAAGACCGGATGCGCCAACATGTAATCGACCTCGCATCCGATAGCCGTGCTCAGGTGACGGGGCAACAGTTACCCGCCCTAGATTGTCGGCGCGAGCAATCCGCCGTAGTGCATCCTGGATCACCTCTGCCTTCAACCGCAGCTGGCGGTCATAATTGATATGCAAATAAACCTGTCCCCCACAAGTGGGGTCGACATTTATTGCACGACGATCCGGATCGGGTTCCACAACATCGACCACCGCGGCATGAATGACATCTCTACTTTCTCGAACTACGCCGGCTCGTACTCGTTCTCCAGGAATCGCGCCAGATACGAGAACAACTCGGCCGCCGTGGTAAGCAAGCATGACTCCGCCGGCAACAGGCCGTTCAACACGAAGGTCAAGAACAGATTTCATAACTTGACCAACTCGGTAGTCTGAAAGTTTTCGGTCCAGAGAAATACGGAATCAACAAATTATTCAAAAGAAATCTTCGGAAGTTTAAAGTGGTCATATAGTAGGCGGTCTATACCCACACGTTTAGCCGTCGCGAACGCCTCGGGAGGCATCCGCTGTCGAAAAGACTCAAGTTCAATTGCCATTTCTGACTGTATCGACTCAAAAGTCCCGGAATCAACGACTTCATATAACACCGCCGTCAATTCGATTTCGATTTGTCGAAGACGATCAACGACTTCCTGTCGTGCAGCACCCTGGGTAATCCGAGTCCTCTCACGAACTAGATTAAGATCAGCAATTGATCTGGTAATTACCTCGAGCATGGCAGGTAACTGTCCATCAGTATCGCGCCAGGTCGTCAACCGAGAGATAGTTCGCTCAATATGAGCCTCCACTAGAGACTGACTAACCTGAGACTCAGATGGAGTTTCCGACAAAGCACCGGGGCCAACGGCACGACACCACTCATCAAACAATTCCACAACGTCTGCTTCGCAGAACTCGATTCTGATCGGACGCCGTGAGCGTCCTTTCCGGTAATGCCGCTCAAACGTTCGGTCAATCGAACGAAAAACGACATGCAATGGAATCCGCCTCTCTGCCCAGTCACACACCAACTCAAATCCAGGACCAACAATTCGTACAAGATGGCCGCTGTTCTTATTGCAAAGATACGATTCGACTTCACGACAATAAGAGCCAAGATCCATAGATCTACAGAAGACAGTGACTCTACTCCTGGCCCCCAGCATTCCTTTCCCAGATCAGTCTGAGACCAGTCAAAGTTAGATCGAGATTGATGTGGTCAATAAAACGAACCTCAGTTGCCATCTTTTCAGCAAGTCCTCCTGTAGCCACACATATGAAAGATTTCGCTTCCGGAAGCGAATCATTCAAGCGTTCGATAATCCCCTCGATCATGGCGACATAACCGTAAAACAATCCCGACTGTATCGCTCCAACAGTCGTCCGACCAATTAGCGCTGCTGGTCGCTGAATATCCACTTTTGGTAGGCGGGCGGCACGATCAAACAATGCGTCTGCAGAAATTTCAACACCGGGGCAAATGATGCCACCCAGATACTCACCTGCCGACGATATGACATCAAAAGTAGTAGCAGTTCCAAAATCAACTACGATTATTGGGTGGCTACTCTCTCCGTAGAATGCTCGTGCAGCAACACTGTTAACCAACCGGTCAGCACCGACTTCTTCCGGATGTTCATACAAAATCGAAAGGCCTGTATTATTTGAATCAACATGTAACACCTTTTGTCCAAATCCCTGTGTAACCATTTTCACGACACTCTTCGTGACTGTTGGCACCACTGAAGACAGGATCACACCGGTAATTTGACCGGGTTCCACCCGTCGTTCCGCAAAAAGTCTACTGACAATTACCCACAACTCATCTGCTGTGCGTTCCGCAGCTGAAGCCAGTCTCCAACTGACGGTCAGTTCACCGCCAGCAAAGACTCCTATCGCAATGTTCGTATTGCCGACATCAATTGCCAAGAGCATCTCAGCCCTCCAAGGAATCTACGCTTGGCTCCGGAAGCCACACTAGCGTCCCACCCAACACCCGCTCACTCTGTTCACCAAACCGAACACGAAGCGCACCATCAGAATCGATCCCCTCGGTAATACCACTACGATCACCCTCAGTAGACGCCCACGAGACTCTTGCCCCATGACTCGATGGAGACAGTTCTCGCCACCGCTGCAACATCGTTGCTCCACCAGCGGCCCTACATTTATCACTCCATTCTGCCAAAGACAAAAGTATGCTCGACATTACGATTCCGCGGTCTACCTTCCGTCCAGATATCGCTTCAAGCGATGACGCCCTGTCGACTATGTCGGGGGGATACCCCATTGAGTTAATGTTAACGCCGATGCCAACGACTACGGCACCGTGATCTGCGCCGCCAGACGCTCCTTCTGCCAAGATACCTCCAACTTTCTTCCGGCGTGACCACATGTGACTCGACTCATCGGATTCAACAACCAGATCATTCGGCCATTCAAGGTCCACGGCGACCTCGGTCGCCGCACGAATACCATCGGCAGCCACCACCCCCGCTAGCAGAGTAATTGGTACAGCCTGCAAATCACGAATCACAACTGAGAGATAAAGGCCTACTCCCTCAGGCGAATACCAGCTTCTTCCTCGCCGCCCACGCCCTGATTCGAGCAAACCCATAGCCACGTCATTTGTCGACTCGACTACGTCAAAATAGGCTAGACGCTGTGTGAAACGTAAAAGACGGGTCGAAACAGCAGGTTCGCCCAATGCTCGGACGAAATCCTTCGGCAGAACATCTGTCATTTCAAGGAAGTATCAACGTTAAGATCGAAGCTAAAATCAACGGCTGGCGCAGAGTGTGTCATCGCACCAATCGACACATATTCAGGACCGACAACCGCGATCTCTTCAAGTCGATCCACCGTAAGTCCTCCAGACACTTCAACTTTTGCGACGCCACGCGTTAACCGAATCGTCTCCTCAATTTCAACTCGATCCATATTATCGGCAAGCAAAACATCAGCTCCTGACTCAATCGCTTGTGCGACATCCGAACGGTTCTGCACCTCCACCGTGACCAAGCCCGTATGACCTGCCCGTTTAACGCGGGACACTGCCTCTGAAATCGAACCCACGAGAGCAATATGGTTGTCCTTGATTAAGATTGCATCATCAAGCGCCACCCTGTGATTCACTCCACCACCGGCTCGTACCGCATATTTATCGAGAGCACGAAGAGTTGGTATCGTTTTTCGGGTGTCCAAGACTATGGTTCGTCCCTTCACCATAGCAACACACTGATGAGTCAACGTTGCCACGCCAGACATCCGTTGAAGGAAGTTCAGTGCAGTCCTCTCAGCAGCAAGCAGTGCTCTGCCTAACCCGGCGACACGAAGAACTTCATCACCGGCACCACATTGATCGCCATCCCGACGCGACCGAGAAACGTGAATAGTCGGATCCAACTGCGAGAACGTCTCGACCGCCACCTCCAAACCAGCTAAAACACATGGTGCACCACAGACAACCTCACCAACAGCTTGTAGGTCAGGAGGAACCGTAGCAACAGTCGTCACATCACCTGACCTTATGTCTTCAGCCAGCGCACGACGTACAGTCTCTCGATAGAGGGAAGGTTCTAAAGGCAGAAGTGCCTCTCCCTTCACCCGCCCAACTCCACCAAGATCTGTTCAAGTTGAGCTTGGCGCTGACCGACCGTCTTCTCTTGATTTTTAGCGTCAGAGACAACTTCCGGAGAAGCACGTTCGACAAAATCTGAGTTCGCTAGTCGCGATTGTAATAGGTTTCGTTGCTTGGACAGCTTCGCCAAATCACGTTTCACGCGTTCGATTTCTTTGCCCCGATCGACGACACCTGCCAGCGGAACGTGAACGCGAAAATTACGCACAACACGCTTGACTGTGTCAGGATCGGGTCGAACATTATCGAAAAATTCAAGCTTCTCTAAACCCGCAAGACGCGACAGTTGTTCCCGAGATGCCATTAGCAAGCCTTCGTCGTCCTTAGACGCCGACTCGATAATGGCGCAAACCTTTCGGGACGTCGGTACTCCCAACTCCGAACGCAGCGTGCGTATAGACGTGACAACCTCCTGTAAGAGTGCCATCGTCGAAACCGCCGTGGTATCCCGCCATTCCGATCTCGGCCGTGGAAACGCCGCCAACGTAATCGTCGCCTGATTTTCGTCGGTGCGAGTGCCATCTCCTGGTCGCTGCGGCAAGGACTGCCAAATTTCTTCAGTGACAAACGGGATGAAGGGATGTAACAGTCGCAAAATCTGGTCATGAACTTCCAATAACACGGCAACTGCATGATCCCGCTCGGGACCGCGAGCTTGTAACGGCGCTTTAATTAACTCGATATACCAGTCTGCATATTCGTGCCAAACAAAGTGATAAAGACGGTCGGCCGCTACATCAAATCTAAACTCATTCAACGCCTCGTCAACCTCAGACGTCACGTCTCTCAAGCGATGCAAAATCCAGCGATGGGCCAAGTCTAGCGAGTCTAGCTTCGGTATATCTGGACGCACCGCCACGTCTGTCGGTAAATTCATCAAGACAAACCGCGATACATTCCAAATCTTGTTAATGAATTGGCGGTAACCCTTTAGTCTTCCATCCGACAAAGAAATATCCATCCCCGGGGATGCCAATGCAGCGAGAGTAAATCGAAACGCGTCGGCGCCAACCTCGTCTATTAATTTCAGCGGGTCGACCACGTTACCCTTCGACTTACTCATCTTCTGACCATGCGCGTCTCGCACCAAGGACGTTATGTAAACCTGCTGAAACGGCGCAGAATCAGCAAACTTCAAACCTAACATCATCATTCGAGCGACCCAGAAAAAAATAATATCGTGCGCTGTGATCAACAGCGTGGTTGGGTAATACCTTGCCAAGTCAGCGGTTGGATCTGGCCACCCCATGGTGCTAAAAGGCCACAACCCAGAACTAAACCACGTGTCAAGAACGTCAGTGTCTTGCCGAAGCGAGCCACCACATTTGCAGAGCTCCGGCGTCTCTTCCGAAACGAGAACTTCGTCACAATCATTGCAATACCAAGCCGGAATACGGTGTCCCCACCATAACTGTCGAGAAATACACCAGTCGTGAATATTCGTCATCCAGTCGTTATAAATCTTGGTCCAATTGTCAGGAACAAAAGTCGTCTTTTCAGTTGCGACAGCGTTGAGTGCCGACTCAGCCATCGGTTCAATCTTGACAAACCACTGCGTTGAAAGCAGCGGCTCGATCACTGTCCCACAGCGTTGACAGTGTGCCACGGCGTGGACATGGTCTTCGACACTCACAAGCAAACCATCGAGTTTTAGTCGCTCGACAATCGCGTCTCTCGTGTCAAATCTGTCACATCCCTTATAAGGTCCGGCGGCGTCGGTCATACGACCATCTTCATCAATGACCGAAATCTGAGGAAGATCGTGCCTCTTGGCCATTTCAAAGTCATTTGGGTCATGTGCCGGTGTAACCTTAACCACACCGGTACCAAATTCTGGGTCGACGAAATCATCTTGCACAAACGAAACTTCTCGCCCCATGATCGGGAGGCGAACAGTTCGCGTCCGAACCGACTCGTAACGTGTATCGGCAGGATGAACCGCAATCGCTGTGTCTCCCAATAGTGTTTCCGGCCGGGTCGTCGCAACGACCACGAACCCGTCACCATCCGTAAACGGATATCGGATTCGATACAAACTACCTCTTGTGTCCTTATGAACCGCTTCTAGATCAGATAGGGCCGTACGACATCGAGGACACCAACTGACAAGATACTTCCCCCGGTAAATCAGTCCGTCCTGATACAACGAAACGAATACTCGCCTGACGGCGCGAGAGAGACTCTCGTCTAATGTGAACCGTTCGCGCGACCAATCGACCGACGACCCCAGTTGCCGCATTTGACTAGTGATTGTTCCGTGACTCTGCTTCACCCACTCCCAAACCCTATTTTCAAAGGCCTCGCGACCGAGGTCATGCCGTGTCTTCCCCTCATCGGCCAGTTGCTTTTCAACCACATTCTGAGTGGCTATACCTGCATGATCGGTTCCGGGAAGCCAGAGAACGTCATACCCTTGCATCCGTTTCCATCTCGCAACAATATCCGGTAGGGTCTGATTCAGAGCATGTCCTATGTGCAACCAACCAGTTACGTTCGGAGGAGGCAGTACCATGCTAAATGGTTGACGGGAAGATTCCGGGTCAGCACAAAACGCACCTATATCCTCCCAATAGGCGTACCACTTAGGATCCACCGCCGCATGCTCAAACACTTTCGTTAATTCAGGCATCGTCCGATCGCAGTTTGTCTTTGAGTCGCTCAAGCTCATCTCGAACCATCTGTTCGGCAACTCGCGACACAATTTTGCCAACGGTCTCACGAATTACACGATCAGACATTTTTTCAAATACATGCGAAACAATTTGGTCAAGCGTCTCATCAGTAAGGACAACTGATTGCTTGTTTAAAATCGAAGATGTCGCATCAGAAGACGGCGCGTAACCTCTCTCTTCATTAACGTTTTCCTTCGTTTGGTCAGATGACGCCGCCACTGTTTGATGCGTGTTTCCTAACAATTCGTGCACCGTTCGAACCAGTTTCTTGGGTTCGAACGGCTTCACCAAAACAGCCACACAACCGGCAGCCTTTGCACGTTCCTCATCGAGCGCCTCAAAAGCTCCGCTCATCAGAACAATAGGTATTCGCTTTCCAACCGAGATCGACGCAACAAATTCAGCCACTTCGTAGCCCGTACCATCCGGCATTCGTGTGTCAGCTAGCACCAACGATGGCTGATTCGCCTTAATTTGCTTGATAGCGTCTTTTCCAGTTTCTGCTACAGCGATGTCGACATTCTCATCCGACAATGCGAGTGTAACAACACGCTGTATGGTGGGACTGTCATCGGCAATGAGAACTGTCTGTCGCATTTGCTGTCCTATGTAGAAGTAGTTGGTTCAGGTCGCACGTTGTTCTCGATAAAGTCGATGATAGACCGCATAGGGGTACCAGGCTGAAAAACCGCTGCAATCCCCAAGCCCTTCAGATCTTCCACGTCGGCATCTGGAATAATCCCCCCAACTACCACCAGAACATCGTTAAGCCCATTCTCGCTTAAAAGCTCGGTCAGTCGAGGGCAGACGTAATTGTGAGCTCCAGAAAGAATCGAAATCCCTATAACATCCGCATCTTCCTGCAGTGCAGTCTCTACGATCTGTTCCGGGGTCTGACGTAGACCAGTGTAGATTACCTCCATGCCAACATCCCGAAGCGCCCTAGCTATGACCTTGGCACCGCGATCATGTCCATCCAGACCTGGCTTTGCTATAACCACTCGAATCTTACGCATCGGCTAGAACGCACCTTTCAGACCAAAAGCAATGGATTTTCTCTGAGGCCGAGTCGAAAAGCCTGCCTGTGTACCTGTACCACGGCAAAGTAATTATATGGGGCTCCGGGAGAGTTGTCTGGTCAGGAGCCCAAGCGAAAGGCGACAAGCTCAGTTAGTTCGTCACTTGGTGTCGTAGCACTAAGCTCAACAACGTATTCTCCTGGAGCAAGACTCGCAGGTTGAATGTCAACCTGATACCGACGGCCATCGTCGGCCGGCTGCACAATTAAAGGAAACATCCGGTCCCCGCGACGATTGAGTAACCATGCCTCAACCGATGGAACCGTTGCACCTGGTGCATATGTCTCAAACCGCAGTAATAGACGTTCAGTCCGGCGAAACTCTCGAGACACGGCTGGTACCGCATCCCAATCATCGACTAGTTCCCTCCACATCATTGTGTTACGTGCACGCACGAATGAAGGCGTACTGAGTATTAAATTGGTACCGGTGAAGTCTGGTACATCAATCCTTTCGCGGTCACGGTCTAAAACCTCACCATTTGCACCTTCAACCGAAACATTAATTTGCATCTCTCCCGGATCAGCCTCAAAGCTTGCCATCATGGCTGCATTCACCATCCCACTCGGCGGAGAAGCTAATCCACGACCGGCCGGCCTTGACTGCTCTGGTATGCGCCCGCGGAAAAACGCTCCACCGGCATCACCCATCGCAGTCAAGAGCACACGCGCGGGTTCTTCGGTACCGCCAAAATCGCGCACAGGCTCCCAAGCAAATTTGACTAACGTCCGGCCGTTCTCTCCACGAGCCGTCCCAACCCACGTACGAATCGTGTGCCCGCGGCGAGGTTCGGCCAACGCCGACAGTGCCAGATCAACCGCCCTCGGTGGCGCCACAGACTCAGGCGACAGAGCCCTCTCTACATCTCGCTCAGTCAGTGCCCAATAACCGCGTCGACTCCGAACCTGCAAGTCGTCTCGCTTTAGCTGAACGTCAATCTCATGAAACTTTCCGTCAAGCGGCGACTGAGAAGAAGTGTAGCCCAACAAATAATAAGCACTGGAATCACGCATCATCTGCCGCAGACCAGGAACGATGTCATTACGATTCACTATTGCGCGACCATCAGTCTGCTCTGACAGTAGATGCAAGGTGTCTTGCGTCGTCCGCAACACCCGACGATTCGTTCGATACGAAATGTCTGGCTGGCTGAGATCGTACTCACCTAAAGTGAACCCGCGAGGGTCCAACGAATAGACTGAAGTGTTAAATCGATTTGCGACCTGAAACAACTCTCGCAACCGCAAAATTAAACTAGAATCACTAAATAGTTGATGAGTTTCCTCTATGGGTGATTCAGCCGCGTTCGGGTCAAGTCGAGCCGGGTTAAATGACCCGTCCATTGACTCTCTCAGCTGTGGCGGCACGTAATTCGTGTAACCTTCACTAACCAACAACACGCTCTTGCGACCTTCCCTCAGTCCACCAAGACGAACCATTAATCCATTTAGCGCTGACAACGACACCTGGTTACGTATTTGCTCAACCACTTGTGGTGGATAGTTCCAATACTCTTGTTCAAATAAATTTTCTGGTTCGTATCTGTACTTACGGCCATAGAATTCTTCAACTTGAGCGATCACTGCATCGTGATTTCTGGAAAATCGAACGTCGCTCACAGGTGTTAACGGATACATAACGGCCACAAGATCGGTTGGCAATAGATTGTTTCGCAGAAACTCGGTTAGTTGAAGACTGGCTCGCTGACCATTTTCGAACCGAACATGGTAGTCATCAAAAAAGATCACAAACACGCGAACGTCTCTTCTATCAGCCTCCCGCTCCTCATCATTGCGGTTGCTAATGCTAGTGGCAGGCCTCGCATCCGGCTCTGGAACAGCACCAATCGCCACGCGCTCAAACGTCTCGATGGTTTGCAGTTCTCCGTCTTCATAAACCTCAAAATCAGATACATCTAGGTCGGTCACGTGATTGCCATCGTTGTCAGTCACAACAGCGTCAACACGAATAAAATTAATGCCCGATCGGAAGACTGGACTCAGTGCTGCATCTGGCTCAATCTGCTCGTCTTGAGCAGCTTGATCTTGGGGAGCTACCGTATCGCTTTGATTGTCGTCGGATGTCGATGACGGTTGCTGAACCTGAACCGGCGCGACCAAGACGAGCAACAGCGCTAACAATCCCAGCGGGCGCGGTAAAAGTGTCGAAAGAAGGCTCAACATTGGTGCCTAGTTTCTGGAAGGTCTTTGCTAATGATACCATCGGCACACCAGTTCCGTGCGCCTCAAAGCTCTATAGGCGAGCAACTCTTGATTACAAAATTCTCAGAAACAAAGGCTTCAATCGCTCAACCGTCTGTCGTGGTTCTTCTGGCATAACTCTTGTCTCGGCTGTTACGGTCATGAAGTTCGTGTCGCCATCCCATCGAGGTACAACATGGATGTGCAAGTGCCCGGGGACCCCTGCTCCAGCAGAACGGCCAATATTAATACCGATATTAAGTCCATCCGGATCATAAGCTTCACTGAGCACCCTCTCGGCCGCTCCAGTCAAGCTCATCAGTTCGGATAACTCAGAAGGAAGAGCCTCAGACAGTTTAGCCAAGTGGCGCTTCGGCACAACCATCAAGTGACCGTTGTTATACGGATATTTATTGAGGATCACAAAGCATTGGTCACCTTCATACAATTTAAGAGATCCCGATTCTGAAGAATCAAGCTCAGAACAAAAGACGCATGACTGCGCCCCTGACCTGCCCGTATTAGTCACGTAGGACAGTCTCCAAGGAGCCCACAAATAGTCCATCAAAAAGGTTGAAAATACGTCAGACGATATCGACGTTAATAACGTGCAATCCCGTGGCCAGACTGTACTGAAGACCCTGACACTACAGGCGAGGATGTCTGCTTCTGTTCCGAGTCCCGGTTAATAAGTTCCTTTAGCTCCTTGCCAGGTTTAAAATACGGAACACGTTTGGAAGGCACCTCAACTCGGTCACCTGTCTTAGGATTGCGTCCTTTACGCGGTTCACGTCTCCTAAGCCTAAAGCTGCCAAAACCCCTAAGTTCAATCTTCTCACCCCTGTGTAGAGCCTCAATAATGCTATGAAACACTGTCTCGACTATGACTTCAGAGTGTTTCTTCGTCAACTCAGCCACCCGCGCAACTTCTTCGACGAGGGCGGCTTTCGTCATACTAGCGCTGCCAGTAGGTGTTCCCACCTCAAATGCGTCGGAATCATTCATCACTCTGATGACTGACTGTGCTTGAAGTGATCACCCAAGGTTACCTCTGGTGACTCACTCGTTGCGTAGTTCTGCCAGTCCGCCTCATAATCATCTGTCTTAAGAGCACGGATACTCAGACCAATCTTCCTATCTTCAGGACTTAACTTAATAATACGAATCTTAATAACTTCGTCGACCTTCAGCTCTTCTTTCTGTTCACCCGACTGCTCCTCGAACTCGGAAACGTGGATGAGCCCTTCTATCCCTTCGGCCAACTCTACAAAAGCACCGAAATTAGTAGCCCGCACGACCTTGCCTTCGACGATATCGCCAACTTTATTCTGAGCAAAAAAATCATCCCAAATATCCGTCGCCAGTTGCTTGAGTCCTAGTGATAGACGTTGATTTTCAGGTTCAAGACTTAAAACCATGGCTTCAACCTCATCACCCTTCTTTAAGACCTCTGACGGGTGCTGAAGACGTTTACTCCACGACATGTCCGAAATATGGATCAATCCGTCGATTCCTTCTTCAACCTCCACAAAAGCACCGAATTCGGTTAGATTTCGCACCTTGCCAACTAACTGTGAACCGACAGGGTATTTCTCGGCCAGTGCCTGCCACGGATTTGTCTCAATCTGTTTGAGTCCCAAAGAAATCCTACGGGCCTCTCGATCAACTCCCAGTACCATCGACTCCACGCTGTCCCCTACATTCATCAACTTCGACGGGTGCTGCACCCGTTTACTCCATGACATCTCGGAGACATGAATCAAGCCTTCTACACCAGGTTCCAGCTCCACAAATGCCCCGTAATCCGTCAAACTTACGACTTTACCCGACAGACGCTGCCCCACCGGATAGCGCTCAGGTGCGAGAATCCACGGATCATCCTGAAGTTGTTTGTGTCCGAGTGAAACACGTTCGGCCTCTGCATCGAACTTCAGCACCGTAACGTCAATCTCATCGTTAACATTGAACAGTTCCGACGGATGCTGAGAACGCCCCCACGACATATCTGTAACGTGCAGGAGACCATCGATACCACCTAAGTCAACAAATGCACCGTAGTCAGTAATATTCTTGATGACGCCACGTATCACCTTGCCTTCGACCAAGTTGGCTAAGGTTTCTTTCTTCTTCTCTGAGTTCTCTTCCTCAAGTAAAACCTTTCTAGATAAAACGATGTTGCCTCGCTTTTTGTTTACTTTAATGACAAGCATGCGAAGCTCTTGGCCTCGTAGTGAGTCCAAGTTGCGAACTGGCCGCACATCGATCTGGGATCCAGGAAGAAACGCCCGTACACCTATATCGACCGCCAAACCCCCTTTAATCCGCTCGACTACACGACCAATGACCACTCGCTTGTCGAGATAGGCTTTTTCTACATCGTCCCAAACCTTCATCTTCTCCGCTTTTTCGCGGGAGAGGACGATGTGGCCTTCTCGATCTTCCGTCCTTTCAAGTAGTACATCAACGGTGTCGCCAGCTTGTACAGTAACTTCACCGTTCTCGTCTAAGAACTCGGAGCGCGCAATGATGCCTTCGGACTTGTAGCCAACATCAACGATGACCTCAGAAGACGATACTTTAAGGACCGAACCCTTAATAACTTCTCCTTCAGAAAGATTTCTGAAGCTACTCTCATACATATCAAGCAGACGCTGGTACTCGGTTGGATCAATTTCGTCATTATCCTGCGGTTGTACTAGCGGAATCAGGGAAGCCGCACTCTTAGCTGGGTTCTCGACTGAGACTACTGCCTCCGAACCCTTATCTGGAGCTACCTTGGCCACGTCGTCTACATTACTCATGCGCTAGGAGTCCTCAACATTCTTGGTACTTCCTCTAAACTGCCATTACCGATAATCTGAGAGGCAGGCACACTGTCTCAGAAGTGAGATAAGCACAGGACTGTACGACACTTAGCGGCAAATCGTCAACTCTGAGAAGAAGGTTTAATAACGCGTTACTAAGAGTACAAAATACCCAGAAAGCGCAGCCCGATGGCTCTTCGCCAACTGTCTAACCTTCCAACTTTTAATCACGTTTCCCGATCGAGACGTTTTCTCACGATACTAAGAACCCTGGCAACCACATCGTTAACTGGAACACCGGTGGTCTCTATGAGAATCGCGTCTCCCGCGCGGATCAATGGTGATGTTTGTCGAGTCCGGTCAAGTCGGTCCCGATTCTCTAAAGCTGATGCCACAACCCCTATTTCAGTATCTTGTGACAATGCATGAGCTGGGTCACTAGCCCGACGTTTTGCTCGCTCCTCAGGAGTTGCATCAAGATACAACTTTAAGATTGCATCCGGAAACACCACAGTTCCGATATCTCGTCCTTCCATCACCACCGGACCTGCTGCAGCAAATTCACGTTGACGAGCAACAAGCACACTGCGCACCCTCGGCATACGGGCTACGGTTGAAGCTGCTACATCGATTTCTGGTGTCCTAATATGACTCGTGATGTCCTCACCATCGATTACAACACGAGTGAAATCGAGGTCAAAAACTGTAACCCTCGCAAGAGTGACCACGACCTCTTCGTCCGCTAACGACTTTGTCTGTTCAAGGGCCCGCCAAGCAATCGCACGATACATTGCACCGGTATCTACGTAAGACCACTCTAATTCCTTAGCAACAGCTCGAGAGACGGTTCCCTTGCCGGCCCCTGACGGTCCGTCAATAGCTAAGACTTTCGTCACAGCCTTACCATCCCCACATCGTGCCCAGCGGCAACAGCTCGTCGCAAAGCGATGACTTCCTCGACTGAAAGCTCTCGAGTCATCCCGAGTTTAAGCCCTTTTGCCGTCAAGGGACCGAACCTCACCCTACGTAGTCGAACGACTGGGTACCCAACGGCCTGGAACATCCGGCGAACCTGGCGATTTCGTCCCTCCCTAAGTGTCACGCGTACTCGAGCTTGGTTAATTCGCCTTTTTACATGCCCGCCCAACAACTGCACTTGAGCCGATGCCGTCCGGCGACCGGCGACAACAATACCCGAGGCCACTTTCTGCATAGCCCGCAAACTTGGAACCCCGCGAATCACCACTTCATAAACACGCTCAAGCCCATATCGTGGATGACTCAATTGCGCAGCAAGGTCCCCATCATTTGTCATCAGTAGTAAGCCTTCGGAGTCATAATCCAGCCGGCCGACGGGATAAACATACTCGCGAACTCGCGGGAGCAACTCAAGTACTGTTTTACGCCTCTGCGGGTCATGGCGTGTTGTCAAATAGCCAGACGGTTTGTTCATTAGAATGTATCGTCGCCTTTGCGCCAAGCCAACACGACGACCGTCTAGACGTATATCGTCGCTCTGTGGATCCGCTTTACTCCCTAAATTCTTTACTACCACGCCATTAACCGAAACTCTACCTGCTGCAATCATCGTCTCGGCGCCACGACGCGACGCGCTACCTGCCGCTGACAGAATCTTTTGAAGGCGCACAGTGGATTCCATCCCAGTCAAACTAATGCACCTGTTCTTTAGAATTTTTTAAATTGGAAGGAGATGAATCGAATGGTAGCACTTCGTCAATTGGCGGAGAGGCAGCTAAGCCCTCCGGAACATCCAATCCCAACGCCTCGGCCATATCCTCAACTTTTGGTAGATCAGCCAAGTTCTTCAAACCGAATCTATCCAAAAATTCGCGGGTGGTGGCGTAAAGAAATGGCCGCCCGACAACCGCTTTCCTTCCGGTGATCTTGATTAATCTACGTTCGAGAAGTGTCCCTAACACTCCCGATGTATTCACCCCTCGAATCTCGGCGATCTCCGGTGCCGTGACAGGTTGCCGATATGCTACAACCGCCAGAGTCTCAAGCGCCTGAACCGAAAGTCGCTGACTTGAATGTTCGTGAAATAACCGGCGAACCCACTCACTAAATTCAGGACGTGTGACAATCTGATAGCCACCAGCCACCTCAACCAACTCAAGTCCTCCACCACGGTTCCACTCCGAAATAAGCGCCTCAAGCGCCTCCTTGATATGCTCCGGAGGTTCTCCTTCCAAAACCTTCGCTAAGGTGGCCAAGGTGACCGGCTCTGGCGAGGCAAAGATCAGCGCTTCAATCGCTGATTTAAGCTCACTTAGATCGTCGGTCATTCGCCTTCCCTTCTTGGTCCTGTCCGTGAGTTTTCGACGAACTTCTCTTATACACCGTGATAGGTCCAAACGTATTACTTTGCACAACACGGATAAGCTTCAGTCGAATCATTTCGAGGACAGCGAGAAATGTCGTGATTAGTTCTCTGCGAGAGACCGAATGGGTAAAAAGTTCTTCAAATGCACGCGCATCTGTCAAAGACAAAATCTCCAGCAATTGATCAATTCGTGTTTCGATCGGTACTACTTCAGCCGGCAGCGCCACAGTTGGCCGGTCTTGTGAACGGGCCATAACCGATTGAAAGGCTTGAATGAGGCTAAAAATGTCAACCTCTAATTCGCGTTCAAAAGGCTCGCCAGCAATATGCTCAATACGGCTATCGGGCCGAGTCCACTGCGCGCTTCTAATGATCTCTCGTTCATGGAGCATCTCGGCAGCGGCCTTAAACTTTTGGTGCTCCAGTAATTGACGAACCAACGCCTCCCGTGGGTCCTCTTCCTCTTCAATGTCAGTCTCATCTTCCATCCGGGGAATCAGCATGCGAGATTTGATATGAATGAGACTTGACGCCATAACTAGAAATTCACCAGCCACGTCCAGATCAAGTTCCTGCATCAGGTCAAGGTACTCAAGATACTGTTCAGTTATGAGTACAATCGGGATGTCGTAAACATCCACCTTATTCATCTTGATTAAATGCAACAGAAGATCGAGCGGCCCCTCAAAATTGGAGAGTTTAACTGGGTAACCAGGAAGAATGGACTCGAAATCGTTAGGTGTCTCCATACTTTAACCTGACCGCATCGCGCACATCTTTCATAGTCTCCTGAGCAATCACCCGAGCCTGACTCGACCCATCCATGACTATTTCTTGAATTTCATCCGGTTTCGCTGCTATCTCCGCACGACGTTCCCGAATCGGCTCAAGCACCTCATTAACAGCACGTGCCAAACAATCCTTGACCTCAACGTCTCCGACTTTACCAGCTTCATAGCGTGCCTTTAATTCATTCACTTCCGTTTCGTTCGAATTGAAAGCGTCATGATAGATAAACACGGGATTGCCCTCAACCGTACCCGGAATGTCTGCCCGAATCCGTTTTGGATCCGTGTACATTCGCATAATCTTCTTTCTAACGGTGACGGCGTCATCGGATAGATCAATCGTATTTCCGTAACTCTTGCTCATCTTCCGATTATCCAACCCTGGCAACCGAGGGAACCGTGTGAGCAGTGGCTGGGGTTCTGGAAAAAGCTCGCCAAAAAATCCATGAAAACGCCTGACAACTTCCCGCGTCAATTCAAGATGCGGAATCTGGTCCTCACCGACGGGGACAAATTTCGCACGATACAAGAGTACATCCGCCCCCTGTAGCAGGGGGTATCCTAGAAAACCTAGTGTTGAAAGATCTCGGTCGGACAGCTCATCGATCTGCTCTTTGTAGGTTGGTACACGCTCAAGCCACGGTATGGGCACTACCATTGAAAGGAGTAAGTAAAGCTCTGCATGCTCAGGCACCTGCGATTGGATGAACAAGGTGCTCTGTTCAGGATCCACTCCTGCTGCAATCCAATCAGTTATATTGTCATAGGCGTAACCCGTAAGTTCACCTGTATCACCGTACTCACTGGTTAGAGCATGCCAATCAGCCACAAAGTACATGCAGTCATACTCGGCTTGCAGAGCACGGTACTTTTTTAAAGCTCCAACTAGATGTCCCAAGTGCAGCTTTCCTGTGGGGCGCATCCCTGAAACCACACGTTGTTTTACTGATTCAACACTCACGATAGAGATGAATATAGCCGGTTAGTAAAGTATTAAGCAGCCAACCAGTAGCAAAGCTTAACAGAGCACCGACACGTAAGACCGGCGGCGTCCGGTAGTTTACAAAACAACCTTATTCTTGAAATCTGTCAAAAACTCAAGTCTCAGCACCTTGACTAGCTAAATACCGAAAAACAAAAAATACGAAAACCTCTGGGTTTTGAGATTGTATCTGGACTGTTTATCAAAAACAGGAACCCGGTTCGTAATAATCACCGACACCGTAAATCATCGGCTGTATTACTTATCAAAAACACTCACGCTCTCTCATTTATTTTTCGTTCGTTCCGAAAAATAATCAATAACCAAACGAGCCACCTTTGCGCCCACTATTGGAACAAGTTCTTCGTTGGTAGCACGACCAATATTTCTCACACTACCAAAACGTTCAAGTAAGGCCCGTCGCCTTTTCGGGCCAACACCTGTTACTAAATCAAGTTCAGAGCTAAAGTCGCGTCTGGTCCGAGACCGACGATGAAACGTTACTGCAAAGCGATGGGCTTCGTCTCGAATGCGCTGCACCAACTGCAGAGCCGCGCTGTCTCGAGGTAGTGCTATTGGCAAACGTTGGTCCCGCGTGACCAAGAGTTCATCTTTCTTTGCAATCCCTATCGCGACCAGATTAGAAAGACCGAGTTGCTCGAAAGCCTTGTACGCTGCTGACAGTTGACCAACTCCTCCATCCACAATCACGAGGTCGGGAAACGGCCCTCCTTGTTCAAGTAACCGCCGGTATCGGCGGAACACAACCTCCTCGATTGAGGCAAAGTCATCAGGACCAACCAATGACTTTCTTTTCTCGCCTCGAATTCGAAATTTTCGATAGTCCCGGCGGAGCATCCGACCGTCTTCATTTACAACAAGCGCACCAACGGTCTCGGCGCCCTGAAAGGTCGAAATATCAAAGCATTCGAGTCGCCGCGGCCTCACCTTGAGGGCCAAACAACCTCTCAACTCTTCAAGAGCGGCGCCAAAACGACGTGCATCGGCACCGAATCGAGAATCATATGAAACCTTGGCGTTGCGAGTTGCCAACTCAACTAACCCACGTTTGTCACCTCGTTTGGGTACATAGATACGAACCCTATGTTCAGAACGTCCAGACAGCCATGTCTCGATCTCTTGTTGGTCCTCAAGTTTCACGGGTAAATGAACTTCAGCCGGAGCCCTACGCGCCTCATAGAATTGCTGCAACCCAGCCCGCAGTAATTCCGCGTCCTGGGTCATACACTCTTCGGTCTCCTCGGCGACAAGCTCAATTCTCTCAATCACACGACCACCACGAACTTGAAAAATCTGAATTAACCCACCTGATGAACCCACTTTGATGCCAAAAACATCACGCTCGCCAAGACGCGGACTAGCCATCTTCTGCTGACGATCCCGTAACGTTTCGATCGTCCGAATCGTATCTCTACATTGGGCAGCTACTTCGTAGTGTTCCGCACTCGACGCACTCCGCATCTGGGAATCAAGGTCGGTTAGAAGTTCTTCGTTTCGACCTTCAAGAAACATTTGAGTGCGTTGCACCGCCTCTAAATACTCGGCCTGACCGCAGATGGATTCGACACATGGAGCCAAACACCTTTTTATGTCGTATTCCAAGCAGGCTCTCCCTCGTTTTCCATTAATAACTTCGTTACACGACCTAATCCCAAATAACCGGTGTGTCAGTGACATCGTCTTGCGGGCTAAAGCTGCAGGCAAAAAAGGCCCAGCGTAGACATTTCCGTCACGGGAAACCCGTCGAGCGACGAGAACTCTAGGAAAAGCCTCAGTAGTCGTCACTTGTAAATAGGGATAGTTCTTGTCGTCCCGCAGTAGAATATTGAAGCGTGGGATTCGTTCTTTGATTAGATTGTTCTCAAGTGCCAAGGCCTCGACAAGTGAGTCGGTCACGATCACTTCAAGGCGTGTAACGTCTTTAAGGAGGGCGTCAGTCTTAGGACTCGTCCCCTGCGCGGACAAATACGTCTTGACTCGCTGCCGAAGCACCCGAGCCCGACCAACATAGATTGTTTCGCCGGAACCATTAAAGTAAATGTACACTCCCGGTTGTTCGGGCAATCGTGCAATCTGGTGTTTGAGATCCCAAATGGCCATGAGTTACACTGCTGAGGTCGCTGTTTCAGATTCGCGGCCCCCCCAAAGATAGTATCGCTCAACTTTCGATTAAGATGAGGGTGCAACCGTCACATCCATGACATTTACTGGAGCCATCGGAGCGGCATGCATGTACCCGCTCCGCCTCATCATCGAAACGTGTGTTCGTCTCCGAATTCATCCGAATGCGTTGACGTTCACCGGTGTCATCGTCAATGCAATATCCGCCTGGGCGCTGGCTACTGGTCATTTTCTCACGGCCGGCGTTGTCATGATCGTTGCCAACATCTTCGATTTCATAGACGGCAAAGTAGCGGAGCGTACCAACCTGGCTTCGGAGTTTGGAGGTTTTTGGGATTCGGTAATGGACCGATTCTCTGACATTTTTCTCTTCATAGGCTTGCTCTACCTCTACACCGAGCAAGGTCGGTCCGATTACGTACTGATAACAGCTCTGGCACTAATGTTCTCTGTGATGACAAGCTACACCAGAGCTCGAGCTGAATCGCTAATCCAAAAATGTAAGGTTGGATTCATGGAGCGTCCAGAACGAATCGTCCTCTTCATGATTGGCGCCTTCACTAACCGCATGGCCGCAGTTTTGTGGGTGATACTCGTTTTGTCTATCGTGACTGTTGTGGATCGAATCTACTTCACGTGGCGCGAACTCCGCACCGGTCCAACCGAACTCCATCCTGAAGTCCAAATGACATTAAAACGAGCGGTAGCACTACCCGCGTTAGCGGTTTGGCATGCGTTGTTTTGGACGTTCGATCGCGCGACATGGCAATATGACCTGATGGTGATAGCCATCTTGGCGTTTGTCTGGATCACGCCACCAGGATGGTTGGCCGACCCTACCGCTCAAGGCGTCGGACTAATCGGACTCTTGCGAAACCTTGGCTCGTAAAAACACTCGCCCCTAAACCATTTCCCGTTCATCGGCACCCAGATCAAATGTCTTCAGTGTGAAATGCAGATCATCGCTATCAATCTTGTCACGTAACAGTCGACGAACCTCTCCGTAGTGCTCGTGAGGAACATTGAGTTGACGCGCGCGCTGGCGAAGTCGGTAAATTATTACAAGCTTAATCTCGCGCCCTTCTCTCCAGCTCAAGCCACCAATCTTTGAGTAAGGTACAAATCGTGATTCAGTCCAGATTCCGTCTTGATATAGCCCGCGCTTAATTCGAAAACTCATCGGCAACAAATAGGCGTAGTACAAAAGCATCATCGCTTCGGCGAATCCACTTTCGATTCCCTGACGCTGCACAACCAACTTTACGAAGAGCAGGATGCCGAATACGACGCCAAACGGGAGAAAGACTCCATAGTACGGGGGTTTACGCCCAGGCCAAGTTAACAGCGCTGTGGACCGACGCTTGAAAAACTGAAGAAATTGAACAGCAATCCAACTGTTGGCCAAACAAAATCCAACACCGAGACCCGCTAATGCAACATCGAACACATCCGAAATATTGATCTCATTCAATCGTAGGCCTACTTCGTGTCACGCACGACCTTGATACTCTCCGGACTCCGTATTTACTCGAATGACATCTCCAACCGAGACAAATGGTGGGACTTGGACTACTAGGCCGGTCTCGAGTGTAGCCGGTTTAAGTTGGGCACTCGCAGTCGCGCCCTTAATAGCCGGACTGGTTTCGCGCACCACCAGTTCAACCGTTAGTGGCAAATCTATCCCAACTGGGTCAGATTCAAACAGCTGTACTGTGATCACCGAGTCGGGCAACAGATAATTAACCGCGTCACCAAGAGTCTCAGCAGTCAGATGTGTCTGCTCATAAGACTCGGTGTCCATAAAATGATGAGCATCGCCGTCAGCATAGAGAAACTGCATCTTACGGGTATCGAGCATTGCCCGCTCCACACTATCTTCAGAGCGAAATTTATGGTCGTTGAGGGCGCCAGTGCGAATATTTCTAAATCTGGCTTGAACGAATCCGTGGCCCTTTCCAGGGGTGAGATGATTAACATCAAGAACACGAAGTAAATCCGTGTTCATTTTGACCAAATTACCTTTCCTCAGTCGAGTAGCTTGAATTGAGGCCATATTGGCCGGTAATCGTACCATAGGTGTACTACCCAATAGCGTTAGAATGAGAACAGGTTATTAACCGCGCACACTAATTGTGGAGTGCCATTAATGCGTACCAACTCGATCATTCTCGGTTCTGTCCTGTTCTTGTCCGGCTTGGCAGGCGGTATCGTCCTTACGGGTCGGCTCCAAACTCAGACCGAAAGCCTCGCTTCGGTCGTTCCGATGACCGAAGAAACGGGAATCGCAAACCTCCAACCCAGAACAACCCCAAGCATTCCTTCAGTTGCTGGAACATCTGCCTTTACCGAGGTTGCTGAATCAACGGTTGCCGCCGTAACGAACATTTCATCTCGTCAAGTTGTTCAGCGCCGCTCTGTTTTCAACAATGATCCTTTCTTTCAATATTTTTTCGGAGACAGTCCTGGCTTCTCAGGCTATCAAGAACGTCCCAGTCTCGGGTCAGGTGTAATCGTTCGCGAAGACGGATACATTTTGACAAACGCTCATGTCGTAGGCAGTCAAACCGCTGGCATTACAGTAACGTTAGCGGATAATCGCGAGTTTCAAGCTGATCTGGTCGGCCGTGACGAATCTACGGACATTGCCCTCCTCAAAATCGACGCGGACGACTTGCCTACAATTCCTTGGGGTGACTCGTCTTCATTGCGAATCGCCGAATGGGTACTAGCAGTTGGCAATCCGTTCCAGTTAAATCAGACAGTAACACTGGGCATCGTCAGTGCTGTGGGTAGAGACAATCTAGGCGTAGCGAGCTACGAAGATTTCATTCAGACCGACGCTGCAATCAACCCAGGTAATTCTGGAGGAGCACTAGTAAACGCTCAAGGCGAGCTTGTCGGGATTAATACGGCAATTTTTAGTGAAGACGGCGGGTATCAAGGTATCGGGTTTGCCGTGCCTAGTAATCTCGCCAGTCGTGTCATGCAGGATTTGATCGAGTACGGCGGGGTTCGACGAGGTTCGTTTGGCTACGTAGAGGTGCGTCGACTGTCCCCACAACTAGCCCTCGAATTAGGTGCTCCAGACACTCGAGGCGTAGTCATCTGGCGAATTCATCAAGCATCGGCTGCCGCTATGGCAGGCATGGAGCCTGGTGATGTCATAGTGGCGTTTAACGACAACCCGATTGAAGATCCATCTGATTACGCTCGCTTGCTGTCCGATGCCCCGATAGGTGAAACCGTAACTTTGGGAGTTATCCGAGGTGGCGACCAAATATCCTTTGAGGTAGAAGTTTCACAAGCGCGCCCTCAATAATGGCGAGAAACAGCTAAACTATCTGACGCATAGCACCTCCACCGGCGACTGACTCCCACTCGAATGCCAATTCTGGGCGTCCATGTCACCTGACGAGTCAAGCCGTAATCCGCGATATAGAGTCGTTGCCCTGTAAAATCTTGCCTATTCTGGAAATAGGCAATCCCAAATGCTTGTGAGAGTTTTCCAGGCCCCCGACACAGGTCATTTATGGGGCCGACTGAACTATTCCGACGCCGTCGCATCAGATCGAAACCGTGTAACGGTTCAACCGCACGCAATAATACAGCTGCTGGATAGCCTTCTGGCTCTGTCACAACATTGACCAAATGATGCACGCCGTAATTTAAATAGACGTATGCTCGCCCGGGAGGACCGTACAGCGGTGCATTCCTACGAGTGAACCCAGTCGATGCATGGCATGCTGGATCGTTTTCACCTATATAAGCCTCAACCTCGACAACAATGCCAGCCGTATGTCCTGATAAAGATTCGTGGACTAAGACTTTTCCGATAAGTTCACGGGCTACATGAAGGGTCGGCCTTGCATAAAACGACCTTGGGAGAGAGTGAATCGATCTAAGCATTGGAAGAGCGGTCTCACAAGCTATCAACAAACACGCTATGAATCCGCATAGGCATGGTGACGCCCCTCCGCAAGTACGGTCTTCAGAAACTGACCAGTCCGAGAGTCTTTGTGTTTCGCGACCGCCTCCGGAGGACCGGTAACCACTACATGTCCACCGTCGACACCACCTTCAGGACCGAGGTCAATGATCCAATCTGCAGTCTTAATCACATCCAAGTTATGTTCGATCACCAGCAAGGTGTGTCCAGCTTTGAGTAATTTACCGAAGGCCGTTAACAACTTCGCAATATCGTCGAAATGCAAACCTGTCGTAGGTTCATCCAATATATAAACCGTGCGTTCCTTAGTACGAGATGAGAGATGAGATGCAATCTTGATTCTCTGTGCCTCTCCACCCGACAGCGTGGTCGCTGGCTGACCCAGTCTTAAATAGCCCAGGCCAATTTCGTCTAGTACCCGTAAACGTCTCACCACTTTAGGGGAGCTACTAAAAAATGAAATCGCCTCACGGACGGTGAGTTCGAGCACCTCATCAATGCTGCATCCTTCATACTTCACAGACAACACATCCGGCTTAAATCGTCTCCCGTCGCAGTGCTCACATGGCAGAAATACATCTGACAAAAATTGCATCTCAACCTTTACTTCTCCTTCACCTTCACACGCGTCACAGCGTCCCCCTGGCACGTTGAACGAGAAATGACCAGCCTTGAACGCCTTTGCCCTAGCATCCTTTGTCGAAGCAAATAACTCGCGAATTGGATCAAACGCCTTCAAGTAAGTGACTGGATTTGAACGAGGTGTTCGCCCAATTGGAGCTTGATCAACCAAAACGACGTTACTGACCAATTCCACGCCATCCAACCTTTCATGGTCACCTACACGCTTATCCCATTCACCTTTTGATCTCTTTATCGCCGCATATAGAACATCATGAACCAGCGTCGATTTCCCTGAGCCACTCACGCCGGTCACACAGGTCAACATGTTCATGGGAATTTCCACATCAACAGATTGCAAGTTGTGCTCACTGGCCCCGACCAGACGCAACGCCTGCGACTGTGGAAGACGCTTCCGGCGCATCGCAGGAATCGGAATGGCCAATTCGCCACGCAGGTACTTCGCTGTCAACGACGTTTGCTCGTCTTTTAATCCCTTAAAGGTGCCTGCATAGACCACCTTCCCACCCCTGATACCAGCACCTAACCCAAGGTCAACGACGTAATCGCCTGCCCTAATAATATTTTCATCGTGTTCAACTACGACGACGGTATTACCTTGATCGCGAAGCTTACGGAGAATCTTCATCAATCTCTCAGTGTCGCGTGGATGTAAACCAATTGAAGGTTCGTCCAGCACATACAGCGTGCCAACCAACGCCGCCCCTAATGAAGTCGCAAGATTAATTCGCTGCGCTTCTCCACCAGACAGCGTGGACGACAGTCGGTCCAACGTCAAATAATCCAAACCGACGTCGCTCAGAAACATCAATCGTTGTCGAATTTCTCGGACGATTCGTTCCGCAATTACCGTTTCTTTCTCTGTGAAATTCAAATCACCAAAGAAGCACTTAGCCTGCGCAACTGTTAGGGTGCACAACGTATCGATCGTTTGCTCCCCGACTAGGACGTCTCGGGCTTCTCGGCGCAAGCGGCTACCTTGACATTCCGGACAGACAAGATAGCCCCGGTACCGACTCAAGAACACCCGTACATGAACCTTGTACTTCTTACGTTCCAACGATTGAAAAAATCCCTTTATACCTCGGTAGTCCGTTCCATTGCCCGACACAACGAACTCACGCTCATCGTCAGTCAGTTCATTCCATGGAATATTCACTCTGACTTTATTGGCTCGAGCTGCCTTCTTTAGCCCAGCAAGGTAAGACTGATAATGCGGCTTACTCCACGGCTCGATAGCATTCTGATTAATCGACTTTGTCGCGTCAGGAACAACCAAATTCAGATCAAGTTCGATGACATTCCCAAAACCGTGACACGTCGGGCAGGCACCAAACGGGTTATTAAAAGAAAAGAGTCGAGGCTCTGGAACTTCGTATTGAATTCCACAGTCCCCACATTCAAATAGTTCACTAAATAGATGACACTTGACCTCCTGAGAAGCGTCGCGTCCAATGGCCTTGTCAACCTCAATCGCAAAAGCAGTACCCGCACCCTCGAGGTAAGCCGTCTCGATTGAATCTGTGATCCGACTCAACATGTCTGACTCGACTTGAACTCGGTCAACGACAACTCTCAATGCACCCTTAGTCGTTAGCTCCGACATGTCAACCTCATCAAGCTGAACCGCGCGGCCATCGATAGCAATCCGCCGAAACCCTTTCCGACGAAGGACATCCACCGCATCTGATACCGGCCCAGGTGCATCGTCTGAATTTCGCGATGATTCACTTTCCGTTCCGGGAACACCTCCTACAACCGGCATTTCAAATCCGATAAGCAACCGCGTCCCTGAAGGCAACGCCATAAGGAACCTGGCGACAACTTCAGGGCTATCCCGCAATACTTCCTTGCCACAACCGCGGCAAGTGGTCCGCCCCACTCTCGAATAGAGCAGTCTTAGATAATCGTGAATTTCAGTGGTAGTCCCAACGGTAGATCGTGGATTCCTCGAGCTATTCTTTTGGCGAATCGCAATGGAAGGACATACTCCTTCTATCTCATCAACATCTGGCTTTTCCATCCGCTCGAGAAACTGTCTCGCATAGGCCGAAAGAGATTCGACATAGCGACGCTGCCCTTCGGCATAGAGCGTGTCGAACGCGAGTGAAGACTTTCCCGACCCACTCACGCCAGTCACAACAATAAGTTGCTGTTGCGGAAGTTCGAGATTCACGTCCTTCAGATTGTGGGTACGGGCCCCCCGGATTGTGATGTGACCGTTCTCGTTCAGGTTGGCATTCGCCATTTAATTACAGGGCCACTCTTGACTAAATCTTCTCAACGGCAACCTGCAATCTTATACCAGCGAGTCGTCCTGTAGGTCACCCTCAAACACACACTCACCAACGATTGTCACTGCCAACACCAAAAACTGTCGTGTTGTCATTACCCTTCCCGGTGATGAGGGTGGATCAAATGAAAAACTTAGAGTTCTTAGAATTTGGAACTTGAGTAATCATAAGAACGTGCCGACACAGTCTCATCCTGGGCGTAGCCACATGCTTCACCGAGTGGCATCCTCAGAACCAGAGCCCTATCCCTTCCTATGCTAAGATGGCGTGCTTTACTCCCACCGCTTAGCCGACGTAGCTCAGCTGGTAGAGCAGCTGATTCGTAATCAGCAGGTCAGCGGTTCGAATCCGCTCGTCGGCTCCAGACTTTCCTAGAAAAAACGCTCATGCCGAAACAGTAATACGGGCGCATTTTTGCAATGCGAACAGCAACACTATCGCGTAGGATACAGATACCTGTAACGAGAACGCTCACAAAGGAGGTTCAGATGCGACTTGGAACTATCGTCGTCGTGAGTGCTTTGGCCGCACTCGTCACGCTCCTTTCGTCAGGAACCGCGCCCGCCGTTGCCCAGACCACCGCAGTTCGTACAGTGTGGGATGCACCGGACCTGCGAGGCATTTGGGATTTCCGTACCATTACACCATTGGAACGGCCCGACGAGCTGGCGGAACAAGCGTTCCTGACGGCTGAAGAGGCCGCCGCCCTAGAGCAGGAAGTCGTCGACCGAAACGCTCGTCTCCTCGCACGAGCCCCCGAGCGTACGCAGGTAGCCGACCAAGTGGACACGCGGGAAGATGGCACGCCAGGTTTCTACAACAATTTTTGGTTGGACCAAGGCACGACGACTGTCGGCACTCGTCGCACGTCACTGATCATCGATCCGCCGGACGGGCGAATCCCAGCGTTGACGCCAAACGCCCAGCAACGGGCCGCCGCCAGTCAAGCGTATCGTCAGGATCACCCAGCTGACTCATGGCTCGACCGAAGCACATCGGATAGATGCCTCTTAGGGTTCAACGCTGGCCCACCCCTCAATCCGGTCGGCTACAACCAGAACCTGCAAATCTTCCAAACACCAGACCACGTCGTGCTCTTGACCGAGATGGTCCATACGGCTCGCGTCGTTCCTCTCGACGGGCGCCCACCACTCGACGGCGACATCCGCCAGTGGTCCGGCGACGCGCGTGGCTATTGGGAGGGCGACACCCTCGTCGTCGAGACCTCCAACTTCAACAGCGAGAGACGGTGGAGGTCAGCATCCGCCGGCGCCCAGACAGATCCGGAAGGCCTGGACTCGGTGGTAGGTGTGTACGATTCGACCACCAATTTAACGCTGGTCGAGCGCTTTACCCGTGTTGACGCCGCCACGCTCGAATACGAATACACTGTGACCGACCCTGAGACGTGGACGCGACCGTGGACCGCGTCGATTCCGCTGCAGCGTACCGACGTGCCGATGTACGAATATGCCTGCCATGAAGGAAACCTCAGCATGTACGGCATCCTGGCTGGGCGACGCGCCGATGAAAGAGCGGCGGCGCGAGACCGTGAGCAGTGACTCAGCCAGCTGGAGCGCCAATGTGTCGTTGAATCACTACGAGCACAGCCAGACTGGAGGACTTTTACTGATCGTTGGCGGAATCGTTGGGCTTTTCTTCCTTGCTCGAGTATCGCCTTTCGCCTTTGGCACACTTTTTATTGCACTCCTCGGCTTTGGCGCGCTCACTGTCTCGGTCGACCACTCCCGTATCGAGGTCCGTCTCGGGATATCGCCACTTCGAGGTTGGTTCCGAAAACGAATATCCCTCGATACCGTCAAGGATTGCCGAACGGTCCGTAACAACTGGCTCCATGGGTTCGGCATTCGATATATAGGAAACGGCTGGCTGTACAACGTGGCAGGACTCGACGCCGTGGAACTCCACTTAACTAACGGCCGTCGGTTACGGATTGGCACGGACCAGCCCGATGCACTCGCCGCCGCCATAGCCCAGGCCCGCGAATGGAATCCTGAAGCCCAGCGCGATGCCCATTGAAGCGCCCGACCACGTCGCGTTAGGCTAAAGCCATGCAACTGGTAAAAAGAACGATAACCGTACTGTTCTGTCTATTGCTGATACCGGTGACAGCCGTAGTTACTGCGGCAGTCAAACAACGGTTCGCAGATGGCCCTAACCGGGTGTTTTCTGGCGGCCCGCTTAGAAGCGGTGAACTTCATAGAGGAACAGAGCCAGACTGGAGTTTCGTTGAGGACATCTCAACCATCGAACTGCAGCTCGTCAATCCGCCACAGTCCCGTCGCATTTGGACTGCGGAATTGGATGGAAAACTCTATGTCTGGTCGAGCTACATGGATACAACGGTCGGGCGCCTTTGGAAACGGTGGCCAGTTCAAGCCGAACGCGATGGTCGGGCAATACTCCGAATCGATGGTAAACGTTACGAACGTCAGTTGGTCCGAATCAAGTCTGGTGACATACTGGACGACATTAGTGATGCGATTAGCAGTAAATACAACTCCCGCACTACTAGGACAACGGTAGAAGCAGGCGACGACTGGGTGTTCGAAGCTGCGCCGAGAAACTAGCAACTCACAAGTCAGATGATGAAACGCTTTTATCTCTGGATCGCTGTCACGGTAATTGCCACTATTGTGGCGGTCGCCTTCGTCCCCGGTGTGGACGACTTCGTAGAACAGACATTTCAACGATACCTGGGCCAAGCCGCACGCTAGTGCAATGAAGCGATCATTGGTTCGCCGAAACTGGTTCAGTCGAAACGAACACGCCAAGATGCCTAGGGTCAGGTAAAAGATCAACTGACAACGGACTCCAGACGCGGTCAACACTGACGGTCAGCCGGGAAGCATCCTCGACACACTCGCCAAATTCTGGTGGCCGTTCGCGATCTGACACTCTAGCCACCGGCAAATTGATCTGGCGCTGCACACGATCGTGCGATCTCAGTGAGACGCGGTCCAAGACCTGGCTGGCATCACGTAAGGTGACAACTACCGGCTGCTTCGCGATATCAGGATGATTCGACTGTAAGTCCACCACCGTCACGTCCTCAGTCGGATACAAGCACAGTGTTCCCGTTCGTGAACTCCAACGCCCAACACGACCATCTTCCAGACGCTCAACAGCATAGAAGCCAGCCGGTTGAACCTGGCTCTTTTCCCAACTCTGAACGGTTGGTTCCCAATAGGTCCAAACCGCGACAATTGCCATGCATATTACGGCGAGTACTGGTACTAGAGGCCCGCGACGCATTGCCCGTGCTCCTGGTTCCGGTGCCATGGAAACCATCATGGCAATTGCTCCCCAGAAAAAGATTTGAATCGCCTGCAAATAGAACATCCCTTGCACAAATGAATAGACAAAGAATGCCCCCAGCGCAGCCACTGCTGGAATAGCTCTCGAGCCAGGGTCCCGGAGTTCTCTGATAATCAGGCGAAACACTGCAAGCCAAATGCCCAGATAGACTAAAAACCCAATCCCCCCACGCGTGGCAAGAATTTGCAACCATGTGTTGTGAGCATCGCCATATGTGGCAACGGCACGTGTGGAGTCCAACGGAACAAATTCCGGATATCTCCACCCAAAAGCTCCCTCACCTATACCAAACAGTGGCGCCTGTTGCCACATCTCGAAAGCGGTTATCGCTAGGTTGGTTCTAACCGGGTCCCCCGGATTCTCGAGAAGTCGTTCAAGACCCGTCTGGGACTGAGGCGAAGAAGTAGAGAACAGAGTGATAGCGGCAACTACCGCTATCGCCACAGTCAACAGCGCCCCTTTACTAAACATAGCCGTCCGCCGTATCCCACCGGCATGATAAAACCAGTATCCACCCACGATCAGGAGTACGACGTGCACTGCCACAAAGCCACCACGCTGCCTATTCGTCAGGAAATAGGCATATGCAACAGCTAGCAATACCAGTAACACCTGGCGGCGCCGCACAGGACTCAACAGTGACATACCAAGACTCACACCAAATGCCATGGAAAAGTACCAAGCAAACCACCCTGGGTTCCAAAAAATTGAATAGACCGACTGGAAGGGGGGGTCATCGAGCGCCCGAGGATCAAGGACACTCAGGTATTGCGTATCAAGGTCAATGATTTGATGAAAGTCCAAAATTCCCAAAGTCATCGTTACGAGGAAAGCGATTCCTATCGCGCGAAACGCGTTTGTCACATATCGATCAACTCGTGCCCACACCAACGCCGTAGCCCATCCCACAGCAAATACGAGCACACCCAGACTGTGAATCGAATAGAGCACGTCGGTTTCTCGACTTGTAAAACTTTCAATCAGGACAAGATGAAGACTATTTGCCTGTCTCCAATGAATCATGATCTGTGGAAAAACTGGCAGAAGCGCGACACAGGCGGAAATCACACATGCCCACCCAACTAAGAGAACTGGGTGTCGAGGAAAAGGTATTCGCTGACGGAGAGAATGGATGCTCAATCCGATGATATTGGAACCAACCAACACATTGATTAGCTCCATGTAACGGCCACCCGGCCGGTTTCCAAAGAACGGCAACGTCAGAAAAACTAAGTAGAGTCCCCATGAAGGCCTCAACGCTGACATTGTTATGGCAACAAGGATGCAACCCCAGAACCACGTTGGCATTGGCCAACGCGCAAACGCTGGTAAAAGGCCAGCAGCTACCGCTACAACACCAAGCACACAAAGCAGCACGCCGGCCAGCAAAGAACGATCGCTCCACAGAAACTTCTTTTCCACTGGTTCGGTTCCAGAGACTACAGAATCTGACAACAGGTTTCCATTCGACCAACGAGCACCACAGCAATCACCGATGCGAGCCTGAGTGACATTATTTCTGTTATGCGCAGAAGAACTCTCTCATTCCCGTTATTTCAGACGGTTCTGCTTCCGACCAATCAACACACTGCCCAACAACCATAGCCAAATCACTAACGAGGCCGCCGTTAGACCAGCTCCTGCATACAGTGATTGAGGAAAGAGCGTCAGTCTGACCCGGCTCTCACCTCTCGGCACCACTAGACCCATAAGAGCATGATTAGACTGGATGAGCGTCGTCCTCTCACCATTGATTGAGGCTTGCCACCAGGGGTAGAACACTTCGCTGATGACAAGGAAGCATTCCGCGCGACTGTTAACCACATACTCGCGTAGGCTGGATGTTTTCAACGCCACCGCCACGCTGCCACAGGAGGCTTTCGACTGTCCTCCCTCCGCATCTAACTGAACATTTGTTCCCGACTCGAGTAACACCTGCATATTCGGGTCAAACATCGTGCCGTCAGGAAGCTCACTCGATATGACTGCGACTCGTATTTCATTGGGAGTCAGCATTTTGACATCAGGAACAAGCCATGCCGGCGACCGCGCCCGATTGTTGCGCATCAACACGTATGGAATATCGTCGTCCGGATCCGATGAGCGCGGATGCATCGTGTTTCCAATCACCCACCGACCGCTATCCAGTTGAATTTCTCCCGCCAACAGCCATGCTTCTGGAATTAAGGCGTAACGGACATCCAAGAGGTCAAGTGCAAGATGTTCTGTCGACAGAATATCTCGGCCCAGATCCCCTGACCCTGACAAATCCAGCATTTGCGCATAGCGAGATAACACCAACGGATCTTTTCCTCCAATTGTCGGGATTTCCCACGCCCTGGACATATTCATCTGAACAAATGGGTTATTGGGACCATCCACAGCAACAATTCGCCCCTGATTGACGCGCAAGGTTTCGCGAACAGCCTCCATCTGAAATGGAACCTTCGTCTCACTCTCATGAATTTCGGCGTACTGTAGATTTTGACCGGCATCCAGAAAGTGATAAGTAAACATCTCTCCAACGTGAACGGTTGTTAAAAGCACCGTAAACACAATCGCTGACGTCGTTCTTCGGATACATAACGTAATTACAAGAATTGTGACCAATGCGACACCGACAGGAAGTAAATATGCCCCGACCAAGTAAGCCGTATCTTGGTTCAAATACTGTCTCACTTCAGGCGCTGAATACCACAACCCGTAGCCCACGCACGCACTCAACCCTGAACCGAAGAGCATCGCCCGACGAGCCAAGAACCAGCGCTCGTGGCAACTGGTAATGTGCGAAAGGACGAGACCAGCAGCTACCGATATTCCAAACGCGAAAATGAAAAAATGACGTCCTGGCGACTGAAAGGAACCATACAGTGGCAGATAGAATACTAGCCGCGAGAGCGGCGTCCACGGACCAAGAGTCAACAACACCGCAGTTGCGCAGGCCCCCATCCAAAACAACAACTCAGACCGATATTGAGTCACATACCAGCCCCCAAAAATTAAAAGAAACAGCGGAAGTAAACCAACATAAGCTCTCGTATCTGTTGTAATTGCAATGGTTGAACCCAATACCTCACCAAGCACAGAATCCACGCTTGCGCCCCCCGCACCGAATTCTCCAAACGCATGCGGAAACAATATCGTGACGAGTTCTATCGGGTGAAGCGCATCAGCTATAAACAGTTCCCATCCGGCACCCGCTCGATTACTAAGAGCGGCGAGTTCCTGTGCTGGTAACAGTTGAATCGCCGCGAGGCCAAAGCCCAGTACAAAAATTACTCCGCCAATGACACCCGTCCGAATAGCATGGCTTTTGGAGAACTGACCGGTCCACAACCGATACGCAAGGTATGCCGCCGATAGGTAGACGCAGTACACCATCAGTTGTGGATGTCCCGCCAGTACCATCAGAGCCAATCCCATCGACCCAACCGTGACACCACTTGCTGTCCTCCCCAGGCACACGAGACTAATCCCATAGGGAAGGAGGGGCACCCAAGCCGCCACATGCAGTTGATTAAAATGCGGAATGTGTGACAGCAACGTGCTGCTAAAACCGTAAACCATGCCACTGAAGAATGCCGCTAGAGGACGGACTCCCAAGTGCCGAACAAATAGAAAACATGTAAAACTCGCAATAATAAACGGCGCGACTAAGAATAAATTCCATCCATGCCCAACACTGACAAACATCCGAAATATGGGGTACCACATCAGCGCCTGTGGATCAGCGCCGATGGGATAACCGGAGAAGAGATACTCAGTCCAAGCTTCCTGCTGCGATAAAAAGGCCGACAATCCGAAATCGAAAGAATCGCTCGGGGCAATGTACCTGCCAGTTGAAAAACTTCTCCCAAAGAACAAGAGATAGAACGCAATGTAACTTCCGAGCGCAATCCACACCCCTCGCTCAGGCAGTGCCTTGCGAACAATCCCGACACCGGCGTAAAGACGTGTCTTCATCGAACCTAACAACATACTGCCGACCTCCAACGGCTGCACTCTGGTGTTCTACTGGTTCGCATCAAATACTCCGCTCCTGACTCTTTGCACTCGTCAGAACACCCGCTATGACAAACTATGCACCAACCCGCGACAAACGGCCTACTCGCTCTCTAGCAAACCCCTTTCTATTAATCTCTTCCAAGAATCTATACCGACGAATCGAACCCAGAAACTAAGGTTTTACTTAGTAATAAACCAGAATAAGCGGCTTTGTTATAATGCAATTTGTCATGACGCTCACACATTTCAAAATCTTCGTGCCTTTACTGGCCGTAACGGTCGCGTCTAGCGTGCTTTTAAACGCCACGACGGGACCACAACAACCGGCATCCCAAGACACACCTGTGTTCCGTACCGGTGTGACCCTCGTCACAACCGACGTCATTGTGCGAGATGGACAAGGTCAATTTCTACCAGATCTCAACCTCGAAGATTTTGTCGTGTACGAAGACGGCGAAGCGCAGGAGATTGCCTCACTGGTCCTCGTGCACGGTGGCCGGGTCTATAACCAACTTCTTCCTCCTGCGCCAGTAATGGAAGGTATCGTGCTGCCGTCTTCGGGACAACAGGACACAGATACTCCCGGCCGAATTTTTGTTCTCTTCATTGACGACCTACACCTGAGCATTACTGATACACCGAAAGTGCGACGCGTTCTGGAATTACTGGCCGATACGATTATTCATGACGGCGACATGTTTGGAATCATGTCAAGTGGGAAATCGTCAATCTTCGTCCAGATGACCCGCGACCGGGAGCAACTATACGACGTGATCCCTCGCGTCGTGGGTGAAGGCCTTCGTGTTGCGAATGTCGTGGGAAACTTCACCCAAGATGTAATGCGACAAGAAAATCTGGCTCGGGCGACGGCGGCATTTAAGTCGGCCGAACAAACGGTTCGCAACCTTGAAGAAATCACGAATCGTCGCAAAGTCTTTCTTTACGTAAGCACTGGTTACGACTTTGATCCCTTCGAAGAAGCACAGGCCCTAGCTGAAGTTCGTGCGATGGAAGCGACGGGGTTTTTCAGCGATCCAGTCTTCGGTGGCGAAACGATAGACTTTCCTGAGTTAAACGATCCACAGCTGAGGGACTTTGGTGACAGAGGCGCATTCGATCACAATCAATTTTCCGATGCCAGCCTAAATTACGAATTGTTACGCCTGACCACCGCCGCAAACCGCTCAAATGTCTCGTTCTATACCATCGATCCCCGAGGTTTAGGGTCCATGCCTGATTTGGATTTCGCTCAACTTCGAGTCAGCGACTGGAACGATTACCTCCGCACCCAACACAGTGGTTTACGACTCCTCGCTGAACTTACAGGTGGAATGGCGGTAGTCAACCGCAACACCTTCGAAGAAGCCTTTCAAGAGATCGACGCGGAAACGAGTGATTACTACATCCTTGGTTTCTATTCCAATAACACTGATGCAACGGACACCGTCCGGGAACTCAGCGTCGAAGTAAACCGCCCAGATACAGAGGTACGGGCTCGAACTCACTACGTGATCGCTGGCCAGTAGTGCTCGCAGTCTCCGATCTCCATCCTAACCACGAACATACGGTTGCTTCCAAGCAATGGCACAAGTGAAAGGCGACATGCTACTATGCATAAATCCTTAAATAAATAGTGTTATGTTTAAATAAATCCATTTTTTAGTCGAGCATTGTAAGTCTACGACCGGTATCTACTCTCGCGCCAACACAACAAGACCAGTAACTACATTAGGGAGCAAAAGTAATTAAATGAAAGAACGTGTTGAATTCTCATTAGGTGACGTAATCCGGAAGACACGCC
>CAZUZW010000009.1:2074-70440 GCA_964624855.1 uncultured Vicinamibacteraceae bacterium | reverse complement strand
TTTGAACAACACTATCGAGCGTGAGCGGGTTGATTGTGCCAGCTAATCCAACGACAAGAAACAAATTCAAAACGTTCGAACCTACGACCGTACCGAGCGCCAAATCAACAACACCCTTGCGTGCGGCCGCCACTCCCGTGACCAATTCAGGAATCGATGTCCCGAAGGCAACAACAGAAAATCCAATAATGGCAGTCGGAACACCCAACGCAACAGCCAGAGTCTGCGCTGACATCACGAGTAGTCGAGCCCCAAAAATGATCAAGAGTGCACCTAGTGCGAACGTGCCAACCGCTCTCCACAGCGCCGCTTCCTCTTCTGTTCGCACCGACTCATCCCGATTGCGTTTACGCATGCGTCTAACGCCGACAAAATCCCAGCTCAGGTACGCTGCTGCCATCAGCATCAACACCATACCTAAAGATCTACTCAACGTTCCGTCCACTGAAAAAAGCACTACCATCCCACCGGCAGCCGCCATCCACAAGGCCCGATTAGTGAAATCTCTCGCATCGGCCCCGATTGGGCTGATCATCGCAACAGTTCCTGCGATTAGCCCAATGTTGCAAATACATGACCCTACGGCATCGCCGAGTGCAATTCCGGAGTCACCCGCTAGACTTGCAGTGGTGGCTACCGCTACTTCTGGAGCGTTCGTAGCGAGACTGACTAGAGTGCCACCAATGACGAACCTTGGCACGTTCAGAGCTCGACCAATCAGCACACTTGAATCCACGAACACATCGCCACCCTTGGCGATCAAACCGAACCCGACAATCAACAAAAAAATATCGAACGCCATAGAATCTTTACATTCGTGTCATAGCCCTAAAAACAAAACGCCCGCACCACTCGCGGCGACAAGTAACCCCGTAACCACATCGGTTATGCGGGCGAATCGATGTTGAGGAACCGCATCTAACATCTGGTACCCAATGGTCACGGTTAGCCCCATTGTCAGGACAGTCAAAACGCCAAAGGTCACGACAACGGCAACTAACAATATCCACGAGCCTGCTATCGCTGGAACGATCATAAGTGGAATAAGCGGTTCACATGGCCCAAAGAGAAAAACAATAAAAAGTGCCCACGGTGTCACGTTCGCGCTTGAACCGTGGAGATGAAGGTGTTCGCCATCATGCAATTGGAGTTTCTCGTGTAGGGTACCGTTAACATGGGTATGGACATTCGAGTGAGTCACATTACGAAATGTCTTCCGAACCGCCCAGGCCGTATAAGCTAGTCCAAAACCAATCAATAAAGTCGCCGCGACTACACCACGCGTCGACTCAACCCACATCAACGAATCAAGGCTGACACCCAGAACAGCGCCCACTGCACCGATCGCAACCGACGACGCAACATGACCAATCCCGCACAGGCTGGTCACGACAATCGTGTAGCCCAATGACCACTGCCGTGACCTCCCCAAAGCAATAAATGGAAGTGAGTGATCAATCCCAAGGAGCGCATGGGTAATTGCCACTACCGCAGTCGTTCCGAGCAACACTGAAGAGGCATTTTCAAATAACGAAAACATGAGGTGTTGGTTGACGCCCTAATCTAGCTATGGTGAACTACCTGAAGACTGCACATTATGCACGGTTTATCCAACAAGATCACCCTGCTTCGAAAGCTCCTGGCCGAATTGGACAGTGTCGTGGTGTGTTTCTCAGGCGGTGTTGACTCTAGCTACTTATTGGCTGAGTCCATTCTAGTACTGGGAGACCGCGCTACCGCTCTCACCGCAATTTCACCCAGTCTGGCTCCGGAAGAAAGATCGGCCGTCCAGCAATTAGCCAAACGCCTTGGGGCCAGGCACATCCTCGTCGATACATACGAAGTTGACGACCCTAGGTATGCGTTAAACCCAGTCAACCGGTGTTATTTCTGTAAGACGGAAGTGTACGGGCGGGCTATCGCAGAGGCTCGCAGTCTCGGCGCGGCGCATGTCGTGGACGGATTCAATGTCGATGACCGCAGTGATTATCGTCCTGGAAAACAAGCAGCACGGGAACAAGGAGTTCGATCACCGCTTGATGAGATCGGTTTTAAAAAGACGGAGATCAGAACAGCCGCCAGACGCTTATCGCTCCCAGTCTGGAACAAACCAGCGTTGGCCTGCCTCTCGAGCCGATTTCCTTATGGCACGCAAATCACTCCAGCCCGGCTCACTCAAATCGCAACATGTGAAAGAGTTCTCAAAAATCTCGGTTTTCCGATATGTCGCGTACGCCACCATGAGAAGACCGCACGCATCGAAGTTGAACCCTCTTCAATCGCTCGACTTAAGCAACCGGACATCTTGTCTGAGGTAGTCAGGCAGTTCCAAAGTGCTGGCTTTGAGCAGATAGACGTAGATCCGCAGGGCTATCGCCCAGGTGGACTTAATTTACAGCGCGAAACATCTGCTCCACCGGAGTAAGTTGCACACGGTTCGCATTAATCGCCAGTTCATAGTGCATGATCGCTTCATCTTCAGTCATGATCTCGTCCGTGACCTCCATATTGTAAGTTGCTGGCGATGGCTCATTTGCCAACAACCGGTCGCGTAAAGACTCTGCCCCGCTGGTCACAATCGCAATGGCCAGGTCATCACTTTGCAGGTGCCGCCGCACGGCGGCGTTGACATCATCGACTGTCAATTGGGGCAAACGCTGTTGAATCTCGTCTATGAAATAGCCGGTGCCATAAAACCGAGAATCCATTAAATAACCAAGTCTACGGCTAGCAGTCTGAACGTACAGTTTCGAATAATTCAGCAAGAACTCTCGTGTTGATTCAAAATCCGCCTGCGATAACCCGTCGGTTACAAGTCGCTCTAATTCGCGCAACGCCTGCCGAAGCGCGAAGTGCGCGTTGTGATGCGGAACCGGGCGGATCCAGATACTAAAGAACTGTTGCGTACGAGGAATATTAGCGATGGGGAACCGTGAACCGCCGTCCTGGATAAAATTTTCAATATATGAGTAGTCTCCATAATTAAGTCCGCGGTCGCCACGCATCCTATTCATTAATAAGCCGTTGAAGTTCCGATGTTCACCAAAGTAGGAATTGGCTACTAGCAACGCGTAAAAATCATCGTCGGCGCGGGTAACATCAATCGGAAACCCAATAGAGATAGCGGTCGCTATCGTGTCTTTTTCCACAAGTGTTACTTCGAGGCCATCCAAAGTCCTAGGCAGCGGCAGCACCATTTGTTCCTTTGGTTCGGCTCCGCCACCTAAACCTGAAATCAGGTCGGCCTCAATGCGCCCTAGGAACCCATTCGGATATCCTCCAGCAACCCCCACTTGAAACTTATCGTGGGTATAGCGGTCAACGTAAAATTCCCTTACGTCGTCTAATGTAATCGCTGCTAAACCTCTCTCCGTGCCGACAGTTGGCGCTGCATACGGATGTCCTTGGTAGAGCATTCCATTCAACGTCTCTTTGCCAAGTTCCTCATCGTTAGTTCCTCTCAAACTCGAAACAACAGTGTTGGTCAAGAATTCCTTGTTTCTTTCAAAATCAGCTCTATCAAATCCTGGCGCAATAACAAGACTGCGCAAGATTATGTAGAAATCTTCGAGATGGTCCCGGTGGACCTGACCGACCACCGTGGTTACTTCTTTGTCCGATTGCACTCCGATCGATGCCGCCCAAGGGTAGAGGACTGTGGTCAATTCTTGATAGCTCAGAGTCTCCGTGCCTCCCCGCCCCAACATCAGCGCCGTGAGCGCATTCAGTCCGTTCTTGCCGTCAGGATCGTTCACCGAACCAGTTCGAAACACGATACGAATCGTAACCAATGGATCTCCTGAAACTGGTAGACCAATTCGCGTATCGGTATCTTCTTCAACCGGACCCACTACCGCACATCCCCACAACAAAACCAGTAGACACCCTGTCACGACCATCCTTAGATTCGACACAGCTAACCGTGACACCACTATTCGTCCTCTTGCGTTAAGGTCACAACAGTCCGATTTGACTCGGGGAAGTAGGTTGTCGCAACTCTTCGAATATCATCGGCGGTCACTGCATCGTAAAGCCGATACACTCGGTTAATCGTTTCAAGATCCTGAGTCAGCTGGAAATAATGGCCCATTGTCTCGGCAACACTCGCCGGATTATCTAATCCTCGAGCAAAGGCATAGCGCATGTGTGACTTTGTTGCAGCAAGTTCTGCGTCATCAATCGGGTCAACCTTCAATCGGTCGATTTCAGAAATGATTGCATTACGCACACTAACTATCTCTTCTGGATCGGTAACACGCACAAGAATAGTGAACAGCGGCGCATCACGATGGTCGACGGCACCACCAGTCAGAATGTCAACTACCTGATCCTCAAGATAAAGCTTTTGATACAAACGAGAAGTCTGAGCGAAAAGTAACTGAGAAAGCACATCCAACGCCGGCATATCGATAACTTGGTCTGAAAACGGCGGAGCATGATAACCAAGCATCAGAAAAGGTAAAGTCGGATTAGGCCAAGTTACAGCATCGGTACGTTCGCGAGTTTGAGGCGGTTCTACCGGAATATTGGGTTCAAAGTCACCAGTGCCCCAGTTGCCATAGTATTTCTCCACCAGCGAAAGGAGTTGATCCGAATCAAAATCACCGACTACTACAATGAACGAATTGTTCGGACGATAGTACCGGTCATAGAACTCCAGACTATATTCATAGTGGTTCGGCATGTCCTGCACATCTTCAAGTAATCCAATTGTCGTGTGCTTGTACGGATGCAGAAGAAACGCTCGATCATAAAGCCGTTCTCGAAGCAGTGAGACCGGGTTAGAGAAATTAAGGTTGTACTCGCCGAGAATTGCACCTGCTTCTGTTCGAAACGCATCTTCCGAGTACTGCAGGTTAAGGAACCGATCTGATTCGAGTTCAATAATGGTCTCAAGTGAATCCGAACTCGCCACAATGTGGTAGGCAGTCCAATCATCTGTTGTAAAAGCGTTGGAGTCGGCTCCCATTCGTTTAATGGCAGCGTTGTAGGCATCAGTGGGATACTTCTCCGTCCCTCGAAACATCATGTGTTCAAAAAAGTGGGCATAACCAGAGAAACCCTGTTCGACCTCGTTGCGTGATCCTGTACGGACAATCGTGTAATAAGCGACGATTCCTGGACTGTCATACTCGACGCCAACAACCTTCAATCCATTCTCGAATTCAGTCAGACTCACAGGAAAAGGAAAGACGTCTGTCTGCGCCTGGACAACAGACTGCTTAGCCAAAAAAATCAGGCACGCAATTACCGCGCCCATGGTCATCATCCGAAACCAGTCTCGCTTTCTTGATCTCACTGCGTCCTCACATTCAAAACCCAAAACACTTCTCTGCATCCGAACAGAATCACTCGGCGTCACGATGACGATCGGTTAGTTCCGCAGTTCCAACACTCACTGAACTGTTGCTCAACACTCTCTCCACAACGAGAACAGTTCCATGTCGAAACAGGCTCCACCGGATTCTCACCCTGCCGGGTCACGTAGTCGGCAACAATGTCGCGTGCTTGTGAATACTTATCATCCTCAAGAACCCACACAGACGGTCGCACTTCAATGTTAAGCATCAGATTACCTCCCTGCAACGGCACGACACCGTCCCCTCGAATCACCGCATTGATACCAGCCGACTCCAAGAGTCCTCGCATTACATGGGCATCGCCGATCCCTTGTGCGGTATACAGCTTCTTCAAATTCGCCATGAACTGTGTCCCATTACTTCTTATTGAGCTCCTCAACAGCCAAACAGTTGAAACGCTCCGTCTGCAGACACTCAAAACAATCACAAAGCGTCTTCAGTTGATCAATATCCACATCCCGCCTACGAACCCACTCGAATCTCTAATTCAACGCCAAAAAGAAGCGACTGATCTTGATCGACTGAAGCCCAACGTAAAAGGGTCTCCACGTCAGGTACAACAAGAGCATCGTGGGACACCACGCCATTCGTTACGACTCGAACCGATCGGGACAAATCAAACTGGTCGGGAGAAAGTAATAAATTAAATTGCCGCACCCCCTGCGTCTTTGCAATAACAACATTGCCCTCTCTGCGAAGCTCTACTCGACCTGACAACTCGTCATGCCGGAACGCGGAACGCGTCTGCGTAAAAAACGTCGTCGGATACCGCAACGTAAGGTCCAGCAACTCGACGTCACGCCGCACAGAAATCGGTAGCTCGTCACCAGGTGTAAAATTGATAAGTGCTTGCCGCAATGAATCCGGGCTCGAGATCGCCTGCCCGGCAACCTCTACAACAATGTCGTCGGCACGAATACCTGCCTGAGAAACGATCGAATCATCACCGACGTCAAACAGCTGAAGACCAGACCCGTCAACAAGCTCGCCAACGGTGCTGATACCCAATTGGGCATCCGGGACCCTCCGGGTCAATGTATTGAAGAGTTCCAACTGACTCTCGCCCTCAACAGAACCTAATTCTTTAATGATCAGCCAGTGAGCACGATTAAACTCCTCGGTATTCTCACTCTCCCAGGTCAGTTGGTCAGGCAAAGGCTGACGCGGCGTTCCAAAAATAAACGAATCAATGCTCGCAGAAAGATCAGGCCACCAATCCATGTTATGTCCAGCTTGGGGAAGACCTCGAAAATCAATTTCGACATTAGCACCTTCAAATAAATCGACAAAAGGACCCACCGCGTCTAAAGGATAAAGGCGGTCCTGACCTCCATTGACGATCAGGAATGGCTTATTTTTGAGGTTCGCAACATGCATTTCCCCGTCAACATCAGAATTCGGATTAGCCAACACACCAGGATGACCATGAAAAGGAAGAAACGCAGCCCATGGCGTGGTTGCTTTGACAGCTTGGTAAAAACCTCCTGTTGACACGTCGGACATACCAAGTAAATAGGCACGATTCTCATCCACGTTGTAGACGCGCTTGAGGTCATTCAGCATGCCCGTCAGATTTTCAATCTGACTATCCTGCCACCAAATCGAATCCGGCCATGAAGCTGGAAACACCACCAGTGAATCCTGCCTTATGAACGGATCTTGATTGCGCCACCAGTTCCCTCCTTCACGAAGGGGCCGCATGACACCACCGTGTAAATACACCCGGACAGGATAGGATTGCATCGCGTCGTAACTATCGGGAACGTGAACCACGTAAGCGTGTTCAAGACCATCTCGATTCCGCCGTGAAAAGAGTTGCCGCCCAGTGGCGACACTCGGCAAATAGGCTCGGCGGACCCGTAACGCCGCAACTACTTCCTCGAATTCTTGGTCCAGCGTCATGATGGTATCTATCGCGTCCAAACGGCGCTCTTCAGATTCGGCGATCCAGAACTCTTCGATCGCCGCCGTCAGCACTTCGTCGACCACTTCTTGCGTTCGAATCTGTGCCACCAATCCGAGCGCCCACAACATGCTAACGACGCACAATCCACCCCAGCTTCCCAAAAAACAGCGCTTTGTCATGGCCATCAAACCGAACAATCTAGTCGCTCCAGGAGAGTCAGATCTAAGACAGGACATCATGTCTAAAAAATAATCCTATCAAGTCAACCGCAACGAACTCCTCGACCAAGATAAATCAGTCACAAACTTACGACCGTCCATTAATTTGGTCGACGTTCGTGAGGCGGTTAACAGTTTCTCGTGTAGTATCAGCGAGTCACGGTCGAGCCGCTGTATAGAACAATCGAATGCCTCGAATTATATGCTCGTTCGGATAGCAGTACCGAGTCACGTTAACCGAACCTAATCTCAAGAATTTAGTGAAATGCTAGAACCACAGCAGAGTCCCACCGGCAACAACCATTCTGACAGTGGCAGACAACGCACGGACCTATGCGGCAGTTATCGAATGTCTCCTGTATCTAAACCGATTTCAAATATCTACTACTAAACTCAACCTTGAACGATGACCAAGGACCGTGAAAGCTCTCGTCATGCGCTGCTTGCACTTGAAGACTGGTGGGCGGTCTGGTTAGGCAGCCTGCTGCTGCTTGGAGTCGCAAGTCAACTGGTTACTGAGGTGCCTGAGATTGGCCGTTGGTCCCAGTCTCCATTTGAAGCATTCACTGACGGACGTGGCGTAGGCGTGTTAGCGCTCGGTCTGTCACTAGCCGTGCTGACCATGGCTGCTGTCAAGGTAATGGGTGGAATCGCCCTAAACCATGTGGCGGGATTCTTCGGACTCTTCGCTCTAGCAGTTGCAGCCTATACCTTTGCCCAACAGGTCGGTATAAGAGCCGCTGGGTTGGGCTACGCATTTTGGGCACTTGTGATCGGCCTCATCATCGCAAATACGATGGGAACTCCTAGATGGATTAAATCGGCGCTTCGAACTGAGCTATATATCAAGACTGGTCTAGTGCTCTTAGGTGCCGAAATTCTCTTTGGCAACATTCTCACTCTGGGGCTTCCCGGTCTCTTCGTCGCATGGGTAGTCACACCCACGGTCATCATCTTTATGTATCAATTTGGAACACGACTACTGCGAATCCAGAGTCGATCACTGGTTATGGTCATCGCAGCAGCAACCTCAGTCTGTGGCGTGTCCGCGGCAATTGCCGCCGCCGCCGCCGCGAGGGCCAAGAAAGAAGAACTGACTCTAGCGGTCGGAATGTCACTTATTTTTACGGTTGCAATGATGATTGTAATGCCGTTGGGCATCCGTGCGGTCGGCATGGATCCCATCGTCGGTGCAGCATGGATTGGCGGAACCGTCGACGCCACCGGAGCGGTGGTGGCGGCCGGCAACTTACTAGGTGATCAGGCAGAGCAGATTGCAGCTGTCGTCAAAATGATCCAGAACACCCTTATTGGTGTAGTTGCCTTTTTCATTGCAGTTTTTTGGGTAACTCGGGTAGAAACCAATGAACAAACCACTCGGCCGAACATTATGGAAATCTGGCATCGATTTCCAAAATTTATTCTTGGATTTGTGTTGGCGTCACTCGTTTTTTCGTTTGTACTCATCCCAATCCTTGGGAATACACAGGTGGAGAAAATACTCGACCTAACATCAGGCCTCCGCGGATGGCTATTTTGTCTTGCCTTCGTGAGTATCGGCCTAGAGTCTCGCTTTCGCGAACTAACTCAACAAGCCGCTGGAGGACGGCCTATCCAGCTATACCTAGTGGGGCAAACATTCAACGTAATACTTACTCTGCTGGCAGCCTATCTCGCATTCGGTGGTATTTTATTCGACCGCATTCCATTGCAAGTTGATCACGCTAAAGCACGTAACGTCATTGCAAATAATGTCGCCGAAGATGTGGAAGCCACTGCTCTTTTCTATACTGAAGTACCCGAATGGGGAAATCGGATACGGCAAGATCAACCAACAAACACCCGCTAGCACCGCCGCATTGACGGGGGCACAATCCGATTAATTAGTTCCTCTCAGTCGATTGCGACCTTCGACGCGCGCGAAAATAGTCAACTTGGTAACGTTGGACGTTCCGATTGTGTTCTCGCAAAGTGTTCGCAAACTCGTGAGACCCATCATTCCGACTGACGAAATACAGGTAAGAGACATCTTCGGGATCAACTGCTGCGCTCAAGGCACCCAAACCGGGTGCAGCAATCGGGCCTGGCGGTAGCCCAGGGTAACGATACGTGTTGTACGGCGAATCGTGCTGTAAGTTGTCCCGCGTCAAGTTTCCGTCATACAGACCATCGAGTTGCAGGGCATAAATCACCGTCGGATCGCACTGCAGAGCCATTCCGATCCGCAAACGATTGTTGTATACAGCCGATACTATGCGGTATTCGCCGGCACTGCCGGTTTCCTTCTGAATCAGTGATGCCAAAGTAACTACTTCCCGCACACTGAAATCGTGACGAAAAGCTTCCTCCTGTACTGCTTCGCTGAAGGTTTGGCGAAACTGTGTAACCATAGCCTCGACAAGATCAGATGCCGTCGCATCACGTGGCAAAAGGTAAGTTTCCGGAAAAAGATAACCTTCCAGCGTCTTAGCGTCTGAATCTAGATCACTAATTAATTCGACCCTTTGGACCTCCTCAAGAAAAGCCTCACGGTCCCCGAACCCTCGGATGTTAAAAATGTCGGCCATCTCGCTGACGGTCAAGCCTTCCGGAAATGTGATCGGACGCAAGTAAACCTGGCCACTGGCAATCGTGTCCGCCACCTGACGTGATGACAACTCACCATTGAAGTAATACTCACCGGCTTGCAGATCACGCGCGAGCCCGCTCCGCCACACAGCCAGACGAAAGGTCCATTCGTCCCGTACCACTCCGGCCGAGGCGAGGCTGTTGGCTATGGCCCCTGATGACTCGCCGGGTTGAATATCAACAAACACACCGTCGATTCCATACGCTCGGTACGGCAATTCCGTGCGTGTAAAGCTTTGGTCGATAGCCAAGGCAGCGAACACAGCAGCCACTGTAATAAAAACAGCCATTCCGATGAACAACTTACGCACAATTATCTGCCTTGTTTAACTCGGGTACTGGTTGTCAAATCAGACTGACTATCAAGGAAATCCTGAAGGATAACGGCTGCCGATGCAGCGTCAAGCCGAGTTTTCCGCTGACGCCAATCTCTCTCGTGCTCCGCTAGACGACTTTCGGCTTCATGACTCGAAAGTCTTTCATCCTGAAGGTAAATCGGCAGTTCCGTGTAATTACGTAAACTCTCAACAAAACGTAACACATACTGGGTCTGACTATGGGCTTGACCCGCTAACGAAACGGGTAATCCCACAACCACGCCCGCCAGTTCGTCCTCCTCTTTTTCGAGCGTCAGAATCTCTTTTGCAACGGCAATTACACCCTTCAGCTCTGTCTTTTCGAGCCTGGAAACCGTCAGAACCTTCAACGGCCTAGCCAAAGTGGCCGTCGGGTCACTCAACGCGAGACCAATCCGACGTTCACCGACGTCGACAGCGATTAGACGCACTCATCTACTATAATGATCAAGATGAACCGAAGGGCTCGTTTTGTCATTCTTTTTGTATCTCTTCCATTGGTCGCCTTCACGCTCGTTGGAGGCTTTCTTGGTCAAGCGGTAGCCAGAGAAGATACATACCGCCACCTTCGCATCTTCGAAGACGTTGTTTCACTTATTACTAACAACTATGTCGAGGAAGTTGAACTTGAAGGCGTCATTCAAGGCGCTCTACGTGGCCTTGCGGGCGGACTCGACTCAGAAAGTGCTTTTCTGTCGGCAGCTGAGGTACAGGCAATAGAAACTGGCGAGTCTATTCCAGCAGGAGAGCTCGGCCTCGATATCGCGAGCCAATACTACTTACAGATCATCGCGGTGCGTCCTGGATCGCCAGCAGAAAGAGCGGGGCTGATTTCAGGCGACTTTATCAGAACAATTGACGGACAAACGACCCGACGACTCTCGATCATCGAAGGCAAAAAACTACTGTTGGGTCCACCAGGAGACCCCATCCGCTTGTCACTGATCCGGGGCAATACGACTGAGCCGTACGATATCGAGTTAACCCTTGAACGACCAAATAGTTCTATTGTTGAGACCAGCATGCAAGATGACACCATCGGATATATCAGGGTGCACCAATTCAGCGCAGGAGCAGCGGATGAAATCGCGTCGTCAGCTTCAAATCTACTGAGGAACGGAGCTCGCGCATTCCTTGTTGACGTTCGAAACATATCAGGCGGGTCCTTTGACGAAGCTATTGCGACTGCTCGACTCTTTGTAGAAAGCGGTACACTCCTCCGCCGCACTGAGTCTGGTTCGGAAGAAGAGGTGACTATTACAGCCGCAAGCGGTGACCAACCCATCGACGTACCCGTGGTGCTTCTTACGAATTTTGGCACCGCCCATGCTGCCGAAGTTTTCGTCGCCGGGCTGGCAGGAACCGAACGAGCCGATACAGTAGGCCAGCGAACAGCGGGCCGAGCGAGTCTTCAAAAACTAATCAAACTTCCAGATGGCACTGGCCTCTGGCTATCGTGGGCACGTTACCTTAAAGCATCAGGTGACCCGATACATCGTGCTGGAATTTTACCAACCGTTGCCGTGGAAATACCCAGTGTAGAACTTGGCGAACCTGTGCCGCCTGGTGACCCTATTTTGGAGCAGGGAGTTGAGCACATTCGCTCAATGATTCTCTGACACAGCCGTTGTTAGATAAACTCCTTGCGTTGACGATCGAAATTTCCGCTGCTATGTTTTCAGGGTATAGGCGCGTAGCTCAGTTGGTTAGAGCGCCTGCTTGACATGCAGGAGGTCGGCGGTTCAAGTCCGCCCGTGCCTACCATGGCCAGCGTTTCAAACCCCATTAGTTAAGTACTTAACCTTATGAATGCACTTACCGTGACGCTTCCGGACGGAGCCACCAAAATGGCTTCGCCGGGCCAACCAGTCTCTGCAATCGCCGAGAGCATCTCTCCACGTTTCGCGAAACAAGTCTTGGCCGCAGTAGTAAATAAACGGATGGTTGACCTGTCGTTTCCTCTTGAAGCGAATTCGACCGTCACGTTCGTGACTCAGGATTCACCAGAAGCGCTGTATCTCTACCGCCATTCAACTGCTCACTTACTGGCTGCAGCCGTCACTGCTCTGTTCCCGGAAGCCCAGTGCGGTATTGGTCCGCCGACTGATGAGGGTTTCTTTTACGACTTCGTTGTCAACCGACCATTTGTACCTGAAGATCTCGCCGCTATTGAACAAAAGATGAAAGAGTTTGCGTCGAAAAATCTGCCATTCGAGCGCAGGATGCTTTCAAAAGAAGAGGCAAAAGATTACTTCCATGACAAGGCTGAGCCACTCAAAGTGCAACTGATTGAGGAAAAGGGTGGACCGGTAGTGTCGTGTTACACCATTGGAGAGGTCTTCATTGATTTCTGCACGGGACCGCATGTGCCGTCTACAGGGAGACTAAAGGCGTTCAAGGTCCTCAACAGCTCCAATGCCTACTGGAAAGGCGATGCACAGAATCAACCAATGCAGCGCATCTACGGAACGGCATTCTTTAAAGAATCCGCCCTTAAAACCCACCTCCACCGATTGGAGGAAGCAAAAAAACGTGACCACCGTAAACTCGGTAAAGAGCTGGGACTCTTTACATTTCACCAGTTTGCACCTGGTGCCCCTTTTTGGTTAGCCGACGGAACAACGCTGTACAACCAATTGGCCGAATACATGCGGGAAGTGCTCTATCCAGAAGGTTATACGGAACTTCGAACGCCGCTAGTTTTTAACCGCCAACTCTGGGAAACATCGGGACACTGGGAGCATTATCGAAAAAACATGTTTCTTGTGGAATCCGAAGGTGAACCTTTCGGACTTAAGGCTATGAACTGCCCGGCACACATGCTGGTCTTTGCCAGTGAAGTTCGAAGCTATCGAGACCTGCCCTTACGGTTTCACGATCAAGGTGTCCTGCACAGAGACGAAGCATCTGGTGTTCTGTCTGGCCTGACACGGGTCAGACAATTCTGCCAAGACGACGCTCATTGTTTTGTCACCGAAGACCAAATTCGAGAAGAAGTCGAGCAACTTCTACGTATGATCGACCGCGTGTACGACGACTTCGGCCTTGAATATTCAATGGAGCTGTCCACACGGCCCGAAGACTTTCTGGGGGACATAGAAACGTGGAGTCACGCAGAAGACCAACTAAATCAAGCGCTCACTGCAACAGAACGGCCATTCGAGCTTTCTGAAGGTGAAGGAAATTTTTACGGCCCGAAGATAGACTTTCATGTAACTGACGCTATCGGTAGAAAGTGGCAATGCGCAACAATTCAGTTAGATTACCAACTTCCCAAGAGATTTAAACTAAAGTACATTGGAGCAGATAACGCAGAGCACAGCCCTGTCGTCATCCACCGTGCAATTTTTGGCAGTTTTGAGCGGTTTATAGCTCTCTTAATCGAACACTACGCGGGAAAATTTCCACTGTGGCTGGCCCCACTTCAAGTTATTGTCCTTCCCATCGCCGATCGTCACGTCGAATACGCGCATGCGGTCAAAGAAAAACTTCTCGCTGCCGGTTTACGGGTCAAAGTTGACAGTCGACAAGAAAAAATCGGGTATAAAATTCGCGAAGCACAACTTCGCAAAGTACCATATATGCTTGTAGTGGGAGACCGAGAATCATCTGAAGGTACCGTGTCAGTTCGAAATGTCACCCTGGGGGACCAAGGCAGTCAAGCCCTTGAGTCGTTCGTCAAGGCGTCACTAGAAGAGGTTCGTGTGAAACGTTCACCCGCTGAAGGTTAAGATAACAGACGCCCGTAACTCTGGTGTGATCTGTGCAAACCACACTCACAGCTAGGAGGTAAAGTATCGCTTTTCGAGGACCACGTCGAGATTTTCGTCAAAGTCGCACGAGAACCAACGAACGTATTCGAGTTAGGGAAGTCAGAGTAATCGATGACGAAGGTCAGCAATTGGGTGTAATGTCACCCCAAGAAGCTCTGACGATTGCCCGTGGAAAAGAACTTGACTTGGTGGAAGTATCACCAACAGCACAACCACCGGTGTGTCGTATTACCGACTATGGCCGCTACCAGTATCAAGAACAGAAGCGAACCCGACAGGCCAAGAAAAATCAGAAAACGATCGACATAAAGGAAATCAAATTCAGGCCCAAGGTTGATGAGCACGATTATCAGTTCAAGAAAAAACATGTGGAACGATTTTTGGCACACGGAGACAAAGTAAAAGCGACCATTTTTTTTAGAGGACGAGAGATGGCCCACCCAGAATTCGGGCGTCACATCCTTAACCGCCTCGTGGAAGATCTCTCAGAAGTCGCCTCGCAAGAAACGATGCCTCGAATGGAAGGCAATCAAATGCACACCATCTTGACCAGTAAAACCGTGGCACGAAAGGGACGTTAACGCAGCAAATACGATTATGAGATAAGACGTCTTAGGATCACGCTAACCGTCTTATATAATCCTTTACTTTTTAACTTATCGAAAACGGAACAGCTATGCCGAAAATTAAAACTCACCGCGGTGCCGCGAAACGGTTTAATAAGACTGGTAACGGCAAGGTTTCCCGCGCTAAGGCATTCAAACAACATATCCTGACAAGCAAAACAACAAAACGTCGGCGAAACCTTAGAGGCACTACATTAATATCGACTGCTGACACTCCACGCGTGGAGAAAATGATTCCGTATAAATGATCAAGGATCACCAGTCGCAACACATGAAGACATTAGAAAATCAAGACTCGGTGTATTCGTTTACCGCTGATTCTTGGCTCGCAATAAGAAACTTAGGAGTTAAAACATCATGCCTCGAGTAAAACGTGGCCCGTTAAGACGAAGAAAACGCCGTCGACTACTGGCGAGGGCCAAGGGTTTTTATCAGACAAAGAGCAAGCTTTATCGTGCCGCTAAAGAAGCTGTCGACACCTCGCTCGCTTATGCTTTTGTCGGCCGTCGCCGCAAGAAACGAGATTTTCGGCGGCTATGGGTAATTCGAATCAATGCCGCCGCACGAGAGCATGGACTGAGCTATAGCCAATTCATGGCAGGCCTAAAGACGTCTGGTGTGGGTCTCGACCGGAAGGCCTTGGCTGACCTTGCCGTGACAGAACCTAACGCATTCGCCCATTTGGCCAGCCAAGTTAAAGAGGCGCAGGCCAGTTAACGCCTACGCGATTTCTCGCGGGTGACTGTCTCCTCCGACATCGATCGACTGCGCACAGAATTCCGGAGTGCGCTTAGCGACGTCTCAACCAGTAGAGACTTACAGAACCTTCATGACCACTACCTCGGTCGGAAACGTGGTTTACTGGCCGCTTTACTAAAGACGATCGCTTCTGTTCCAGTTGACCAACGCCGCACTTTAGGAACAGCGGCCAACTCACTCAAGAAAGAAATTGAAGCAGCTCTTCTTACCAGGCGTGAAGGTTTGGAGCCCAGACAGACGACAGCAGAAGAGATTGACGTCACGCTGCCAGGTCGAGAATCGCCACTCGGTCATCGGCATCCACTAACACTGTTAAGGGAAGAAATCGAACGCATCTTTTCAAGCCTAGGATTCGAAATCCTTCATGGACCAGAGGTGGAAGACGACTATCACAACTTTGAGGCTCTCAATATGCCGGCCGACCATCCGGCCAGAGATATGCAGGACACGCTCTACCTCCAAGAGCCGTTGACCGCCACAAACGACACCGACAAGCGTCCAGCCACATTACTTCGTACTCATACATCGGGGATGCAAATCCGATATATGGAGACCCACGAACCACCAGTGCGCATCATCGCCCCTGGACTCGTTTATCGCCGGGATACTCCCGACCTCACACATTCACCGATGTTTCAACAAGTGGAAGGACTGTTGGTTGGTGAAGACGTAACGATGGCGGACCTTAAAGGCACTCTCGAATGTTTTCTGCGCGAATTATTCTCGCCTGAAATCAAGGTGATGTTCCGACCGAGCTTTTTTCCGTATACCGAGCCCAGTGCCGAAGTCTTCATTACCTGCGTCTTCTGTGAAGGCGCCGGCTGTCCAGTTTGTAAAAAAACGGGCTGGCTTGAAATTCTTGGAAGCGGAATGGTACACCCTGCTGTTTTTCGTGCAGTCGGATATGACCCCGAGCGATACACCGGTTGGGCATTCGGTGTCGGAATCGATCGAGTCGCCCTGCTAAAGTATCGTGTCGAAGATATTCGGTTGTTTTATGACAATGACTTACGTCTATTGGAGCAGTTTCCCTATTGAGAATCCTTCTTTCTTGGCTGCGTGACTTCGTAGACGTTGACGTCAGCACCGAAGAGCTGGCCGACGCGTTAACAACACATGGGTTCGAAGTGTCAGCGGTCGAATCAATCTCGACGTCGGTGGCCGGCGGCAAGCCAGATGCCGTCCTCGACCTTGAGATCACAACCAATCGACCAGACTGCCTGAACGTTCTTGGCATTGCCAGAGAAGTGTCGACAATTTACGACTCTGAACTCCGCGCTTCTGAGATCAACGTGGCCGAAGAACCGGCTACGAATGAGGGTAGCGACACCTTAAATTTAGATATCAGTATCGAAGCTCCAGATTTGTGTCTACGGTACGCCGGTGCCGTGGTAGATGTCACCGTTGGTCCGTCTCCAGGTTGGCTCGCGGCTCGGCTTGCCGCGACGGGCGTTCGCCCGGTCAATAACATCGTCGACATCACAAACTATGTGATGCTTGAAATGGGCCAACCGATGCACGCATTCGACCTAGAATGTCTTAAAAATGAAACCATTAAGGTTCGCTTGGCTAAAAATGACGAACAAATTCTGACACTCGACGGACAAGAACGTCGTCTTTCGCCCGATATCCTAGTGATCGCCGACGCGACCCAACCACAGGCCATTGCCGGCATCATGGGAGGTGCCAACTCGGAGGTTTCGAGCTCCTCGCGGTCCGTCGTACTGGAGAGTGCCTATTTTCAGCCGACCTCCGTCCGACGAACCAGCAAACGACTTGCTTTATCCACAGAGGCGTCATACCGATTCGAACGAGGAGGCGATATTGAGATTCCCGTCACGGCCCTGCGCCGTGCATTGACACTATTTCATGAAACTGGCGCCGGAAAATTGCGTGGTCCTGTTCTAGATAATTACCCGCAGCCACATAGTTCAACGCAGTCAATTCTGCTTCGACACAATAGAATTTCAAAAATTCTTGGTAAGAAGATCAGTTCGACTTTCGTCGAAGCCACGCTAAAACGACTGGACTTCACACTCGAACCAACCTCGGAAGGTCTAAGACCAGATGACAACCGTGACAAAGCGGAGTCGGAACCAAGGTGGAATGTGGTCGCACCGTCGCGTCGAGTGGACGTCAGCCAAGAAATCGACTTAATCGAAGAGGTTGCTCGACACTACGGGTACGACCGTCTCTCATCTACATTTCCACCCGTTATTCAGGCTCCCGTGCAGTTAAGTCCGTGGCACAAACAACAACGTTTACTCCGTCAGGTTTTGACGGCAGGCGGTTGCTCGGAAGCTATAACTTACAGCTTTACCGACCGAACTGCGGCGCTACCGTTTGTAGACGACGAGAACGACCTGGTTGATATCGCTAATCCATTGTCAGAAAAATACACGGTACTCCGCCCGTCCCTCATTCCAGGATTGCTCGCCTCGCTCATTCATAACAGGCGGCGCGAACGTCGAGACATCAGACTCTTCGAGGTCGGCAAACGCTTTAGACAGTCGACTGGTGAGACTTCGGGAGCGGCCATAATCATCACAGGTGCAGGAACAGCGGAACACTGGAGTACAAAGGACCGCTTAGTAGACCTATTTGACATCAAAGGCATAGTCGAACGCCTGTGTGAAGCACTCGGCGTAGCACCTCGATTTGAAACTATCGATAGCTCAATATTTGTCCTCGGTCGAGCGGCTCAAGTTAGCGCGCTATCACCTGACGATACAAGACCTGTGCCACTGGGGGTATTCGGACAACTGAAGCCCAGCTTGGCTGCAACGCGAGGTCTTCCTGAATCTGTGGAAGAGATATACGTGGCCGAACTCGATCTTGCAGCCATCACATCCGTCGCGATTGATCGCAATCAACTGCAGGCGACCTCAGTGCCACGGCATCCATCAGTCATACGTGACCTTGCTTTCATCGTCGAGGATTCCTTGCCTGCCGCAACTGTTCGTGAGACGATCGAAAATACCGCGCCGGAGACACTTGTCAACATTCGTGAATTTGACCGCTACCGCGGTAAAGGGGTTCCAGACGGGTGTGTCAGTTTAGCGTTGCGTCTCACGTTCCAGGCAGCCGAGCGTACTCTGACTGATGTAGAGGTTCAGACAGCAATTGATACCGTCGTCGAGACGCTTAAGAAACGTCATCACGCGACATTACGTTGAAGGCCCTCTGGGCAAGCCACCGAAGGCTACTATGGGCACCTACACCGTTGACATAGAATCGATCGAACGTCTCGCCAACAAGGTCAAAGAACTGGTCGAACTACTCGAGCAGACGAAGAATGAACTATCAAAACAGGTTGAAGACAATGTTCGTCTGACTAAAGTAATAGAAGACCTTGAAAACGAAAGATCGGCGAGTCAAAGCGACCCGACAGAGGTAGCGAACCTTTTGGACGAGCGTGAACAGATTCGCAAGCGGGTCACAACAATTTTGGAACAACTGGAACGGATTAACTTCTAGGAGTAACCAATGCCGGTTGAAGCTAATAGAGCACCTGAAGCATCCGGGGTTGTAGTTAACATCGAAATTCTGGGACAACCCTATAAAGTTCGAAGTAATTTGGATACCAACTACGTAGCCGAACTTGCTGCATATGTGGACCAGAAGATGCAAACAGCTTCCGAGCAGACGGCTGGTGCTGACTCACTACGAATAGCTGTCCTTGCAGCATTGAATATCGCCGACGATTACCTAAAGCTTAAACAGCATAGCCCCAATATCGGCACCAAAACCGCCAACCAGGTAACCCTGAACCTCGAAAAACTCGTTGACGAAGCTCTGGCAAGCAGTAGCACATGAAACTTTCGACATCGACTTGCCAGTAATCCAGCTTCGCCATAAGATGAAGATTATTTGTAATAACGGCGTGTCTTGATGCGGTCACGAGTCAACCGATGGTTGGCAGATGACGTTATTGTTTAGTTTCCCTGCAATGTTAGTGATGGTTTTGGGGGCTCGTTTGAGCCAACGTTTCGTCGAAGTGAGCTGCAATGCTTCGTGGTGTGCATGCCTTCGAGTGAGGAAGCCTGAAGCGAAGCTCACGTAGCGGCTCCACCTGCTAGAGGCAGGTTCATACGACCTCCCCACACGGCAACGCGGGGTTTGACTTTTCGTCAATTTTCCGTGACCTGAGTGTTTTACAGGGCCGCCGCAGGTTCTAACAGGAACGTGCGTATGAGCCAGCTATTCTCAGGGTCAGCGGCACTCATTGTTATTCTCGCCACTAGCGTCGGTCTTTTTCTCGCGTGGCTCATCACAAAAAGACAAGTCACCGAGACAGTGGGTCGTGCGTCGAAAGAAGCCTCACGGCTGCTACATGATGCCGCACGAGACGCCGATACACGAGGGAAAGAAATATTACTTAAAGCCAAGGAAGACGCCCACGAACTTCAACGGACCGCCGAAGAAGAATCTAGAGTTCGTCAAACTGAAGCGTTAGCCCGAGAAAAGCAATTAGCAGAAGAAACCCGTGACGTAGCCGAGCGTCGGTCAGCGGTAGAGCGAGCGGAACAAGCGATCCAGCAAGAACAACGTTCTTTTCGAGAACAGGCAAAGGAACTTGAAACCCAAACAGCGCACTACACTGCGTTGGTCGAAGAACATCAACGGAAACTGCAAAGTGTGTCATCAATGACAGCAGACGAAGCGAAGGAAGTTTTGCTGCGCCAATTAGAAACTGAAGCTCGACACGACGCTGCGCACCTCGTAAAAAAGCTTGAACACGAAGCCAGAGAAACTGCGACGGCCAAGGCGAAGCACATCATTGCACAAGCCATCCAGCGCAGCGCGCCTGAACACGCCATAGAGACGACAGTCTCGGTAGTAGATTTACCAAGTGACGATCTAAAAGGTCGAATAATTGGACGAGAAGGACGCAATATTCGTGCACTGGAAGTCGCAACAGGGGTGGAATTGATCGTCGATGACACGCCAGGGGCAATCATCCTGTCAAGCTTCGACCCATATCGAAGAGCGGTCGCAAAACAAGCAATCGAATCCCTGATCGCCGATGGGCGAATCCATCCGGCACGTATTGAAGAGGTTGTCGAACGAGTTAAATCCGAAGTCGACGAAGCCACACTAAAAGAGGGAGAAGCTGCCGGATTTGAACTCGGGTTGCACGATATGCACCCTGAGCTCTATCGAATGATGGGACGACTTAAATTCAGGACCAGTTACGGTCAAAACGTACTATCCCATTCTAAAGAAGTCGCATATCTAGCTGGCATTATGGCGAGAGAGTTAGGTCTCAACGCCGATGTTTCTGTGCGGGCTGCTTTCCTTCACGACATTGGGAAAGCCATGGACCGTGAACTACAGGGCACTCATCTTGAGCTGGGTATTGAGTTTCTTCGCCAACATGGGGAGAGCGATGCGGTAGTAGACGCTATGGCCGCCCATCACATGGATATTGACTGGCCGTCGCTTGAAGCAATGCTCGTGCAAGCAGCTGATGCCATCTCAGCAGCACGTCCAGGCGCCCGCCGAGATATCCTGGAATCTTATGTCAAGCGCCTAGAAAATCTCGAAAGCATCGCCGACTCATTTAAGGGTGTATCCAAGGCCTTTGCGTTACAAGCAGGTCGAGAAATCAGAATTATGGTTGAAAGCGAACAGGTCTCCGATGAAGAAGCAGTCTGGCTCTCCAAGGACATCGCGAAAAGAGTGGAGAACGAGCTGGAATACCCAGGACAAATCAAGGTGACTGTTATTCGTGAAACGCGTGCAATCGACTATGCGAGATAAGTCTGATTGAGTGCTAGCGTAACGCTGTATGACTTCTACTGGTTCCATTCTCATGAATATTTCGAAACAGACTAGAACCATTTAAAAATAGGAATCTGGAATCTCATGCTGTGAGTAATGCACCTCCTGATCAGACCGTCTCGGACGTAGGCGAACATGACCTAATTCGAAGAATTCAAAATCGAGCCGACCATTCATTCCCATCAGTAATACTAGGCATAGGTGATGATGCGGCTGTCATTGAACCAAAACGTGGAACGGTTTCCGTGATTACAACAGACACATTGGTTGAAGGCGTACATTTTGATCGATTGTGGACTCCTATGAACGCCATTGGACACAAGACTCTGGCTGTCAGCCTTAGCGACCTAGCGGCAATGGGGGCTACACCCAGTCACGCACTCCTTTCTCTTGCACTACCCGCCACTACTCTGACACGAGAGTTCGATGACCTAGTGGGCGGACTACTAAGCTTAGCAACCCGCTACAAAACAGCACTAGTGGGCGGGAACATCACCGAAGCAAGAGAAGAATTACATGTTGAAGTGACTGCCATGGGACACGTGAAACGCCGAAAACTTCTCAGGCGCACTGGCGCTAAGCCAGGTGACAACATCTACGTTACCGGCGAGATTGGTAGTGCCGCCGCGGGTCTCGCTTCACTACGGACCCCACAGACTGGCGATTCTTCCGACGCTGGCACGAAAGATTGCCAACACCGATACCTCTGCCCTGAGCCACGGGTTCGGCTCGGCAATCAACTGGGCAAAAACCAAGCAGCCCGATCCTGTATTGATCTAAGTGACGGTCTTGCTGATGGAATTCGTCAGCTAGCAGAGGCAGATTGTTTAGGTGCTCGAATTGATGCAAAAAGCATCCCGCTTAGTTCCGGTGCACGCCACTGGTTCGAATCTTGTGGCCTAGACCCTGTCATTGCTGCAATCACAGGCGGTGACGATTACGAACTTCTCTTTACAGCATCACCAAATATGCAACGACGGGTAGAAACCGTCGCGAAACTAAGCGGTAAAATTCCAGTCACCTGTATCGGAACGATAACCAAGGACCCGTCGACTGTTCTCATACGAAACGGAAAAGAAGAAATGCTACCTGACGGATATCAGCATCTTCAAACCAAACCATAGCGCGTTCTTACCTACAATCTTAACGTTCTTCACGAACATTCTTCTCTAAAACAGAACGCCGGTCTTCTTGGTCTTTGTATTGAAGCTGGTACAGACGGTAGTAGATCCCGCGCAATGCCAACAACTCTTGGTGACTACCAGACTCTCGAAGTTCCCCTCGGTGGAATACCAGCACGCGGTCCATGTCTTGAACTGTCGATAGGCGGTGGGCAATCGCAATTGTCGTGCGTCCCTTCATCAGCGTCCGGAGTCCGTCCTGAATAAGAAATTCCGTGTCAGTATCCACATTCGAGGTGGCTTCATCGAGAATCAAAATCTCAGGCTCATGTGCTAATGCCCTAGCAAACGATAGAAGTTGTTTTTCACCAGTCGAAAGCGTGGCACCACGCTCCACCACTCGGCTATCTAATCCATTCGTCGACCGTGCAATTACACGATCGGCGTGAACATGCCGCGCCATCGTAAGAATCGTGTCATCGTCAAGATGATCTTGTCCCATTGCGACATTGTCACGAATGGTCCCAGAGAACAGATAGCCATCCTGCAAAACGAGTCCGAACCGACGACGCAACGTAGATAGAGGTAACCGCCTTACATCGACACCATCAACCGATACGCTTCCGCGGCCTACATCATAAAAGCGGAGTAGAAGATTAATCAGTGTGGTCTTCCCCGAACCTGTCGCGCCTACAATCCCGACCCGCTCACCAGGGTCAATGCTAAAAGACACGTCACGCAAAACATCTTCATCACGATAAGCAAACCACACATGGTCAAAAGCAATTCGTCCGCGTTGATCTTTCGCCACTTCAGGCGTGGTGACCGGGTTCGTAATTCCAACAGGAGTATCTAGAAGACCAAACACCCGTTCGGACGAAGCCATCGCAGACTGCAGAATATTGAATTTTTCAGATAAATCACTGATCGGACGAAAGAACCTCGCCGAATATTGTAGGAATGCAACCAACGATCCGAGCGTGAGGGTATTCTCAAGCGTCCAGCCACCACCGAACCAAATAATCAGAGCGGTAGCAAGAGCACCGAGAACATTAACCGCAGGATAGAACGTAGCGTAGTAAAAAATCGAGTCTACGTTTGCATCTCGGTGCGATTTATTTAAGTCTTCGAACTTGTCAAAACTCCGCTGCTCCTGTCGGAACAGTTGAATCGTAGTCATTCCAGTAATCGATTCCTGTAGGGTCGAATTGATTCTCGCAATCCAACCACGAACCCGGCGATAAGACTCGCGCGCATGCTTGCGAAACCAGTGCGTCACCGCAGCGATAAGTGGCAGAACCGAAAAAGCAACTAACGCTAGTCGCCAATCCATGACCAAGAGAATCACCATAATTCCGAGCAGCGTAAACACATCTCGGAAGACAGCAATCACACCAGAGGCAAATAGATCATTTAGTGCATCGACGTCAGTCGTGACACGCGTCATCAACCGCCCAACTGGGTTCCGGTCATAGAACTGCACATCCAGAGCCTGCAAATGACTGTAAATCTGAGTACGAAGGTCGTACATGATCCGCTGTCCCATCATTTGCATCGTATACGTCTCCAAATATTCCAGAAGAAACGACGCCAAGAGGATTGCGAGAAATAGGAGAACAATTTGATTAAGGCCAGTCAAATCACCGGTCAAGATGTGTTGGTCGATGGCGACCTTGGTCAGATAGGGATATGTAAGTTGCATCATCGAATGTCCGACAATCGCAGCTAGTGCAAGCACGACACTATGTCGGTGCGGACGAAGATAGCCCAGCAACCGCCGCATGAGTCGTGAATCGTAGGCCTTGCCAATTACGTCTTCGTCCATAGCCATCATGCAAAACTCACGATGCGTCAAGTTCCGCTTCTAAAAGTTGCTTCCGATGGAGCTCCGCGTAAACACCATCCTTGGCTACTAACGTCCGATGATCGCCTCGCTCTATGACCTGACCGCCGTCTAAGACAAGAATCAGGTCAGCCTCGCGAATAGTGGAAATTCGGTGAGAGACCACGATCGAAGTTCGTTGGCGTAGTAGTGGCCGCAAACCCGTGAGAATCTCCTGTTCGGTCTTCGTATCAACCGCAGAAAACGCGTCGTCAAGAATCAATATTTTTGGATCAGCCATGAGTGCGCGAGCAATCGCTACCCGTTGCTTCTGGCCACCAGAAAGAGTTACACCACGCTCCCCAACCGTCGTATCGAGTCCCTCTCGAAAATCAATTAGATCCTTATCAAGACGGGCAATGTCGACTGCCCGCTCTATCGGATTAATTTCGGATACAGCCTGGGTCTGATGTTCAGAACTGGAGAGCCCAAATGCCACATTTTGAGCAATCGTTTGGGAAAAGAGAAAAGGTTCCTGAGGAACATAGCCTATAGCGCGCCGCAAGGCTGACAAGGACAAATCTCTGATGTCGATACCATCAATCAACACAGTTTGAGGAGGCGGATCGAACAGTCGTGGCAATAAATTCACAAGCGTAGATTTTCCAGACCCTGTGGCTCCAACCAAGGCCAGCATTTGACCTGCCTCCACTGTCGCAGAAACAGCTTCCAACACTGGTTGGTCATCGTAAGCAAAGTGTAGATTGCGAAACTCTATCTTCCCTTGAATTTCCCTTTTTGAATTGCAAGCTCCGTCTAAACCACGGTCTGTAATTGAAGGAACGGCTTCTAAAACGTTGAGAATACGATGCCACGCCGCAAGACCTCGCTGCAGCATGTTTGTGACCCAGCCAAAAGCAATCATCGGCCACGCTAACATCACAAGATAAGCGTTGAAGGCAACGAAGTCTCCCACCGTAATCTGATTGGCGACCACCAACCGACTGCCTTGCCACAACACAATGAGACCTGAAAACCCCAGGAATAACGCCATCGTTGGGTAGAACAATGCTTGGAGTTGGATCACGGTTCGATTCCGATTTAGGTAATCATCATTCGACTCACGAAACCGTTCTATTTCGCCAGCTTCCCGGCCATAAGCGCGGACTACCCTTACACCGGCCAATGCCTCTTGCACCGTCGCACTCATATGCGCCAATGCTTCCTGAACCTGTTCTGACCGCTGATAGATGGCCTTACCGAATCCTTTTACTACCAACGAAACAAACGGAAGAGGTAGCAGGCCTAGTAATGTCAACCGAGGCGAGATCGAAAACATCAAGAGAACAGCCACTACAAACGTCATTGAGGTCGTACAGGAATACATGACGGCTGGCCCGACCATCATTCGAACAGCGTTCAAGTCGTTGGTTACCCGCGACATCAGGTCACCAGTCCGATGACGTTGAAAATAATCCACAGACAAAAGCTGTAAATGAGAGAAGAAATCATTCTTTAAGTCATATTCGACCTGACGCGAGATGCCGATGATGGTCCGACGGGTCAGAAAACTAAACACCCCACCAGTCAGTGCAATCACTATTAGTAAGGTTGAGTAAACGGCTAGTTTCTGACGCGTTACGTCCAGCGTAAGATCATCAATCGCGTACATGAGGACCCATGGTGAAATGAGTTGAATGCTGACGTTCAGGACCAGAAATATCATGCCAACCGAAAACCGACTTCGGTAGCGAACTAGATAGGGAAGAAGTTTCTGCAGTGAGTCTCGAATTGCCAACTAATTAGGATAACAGTTCTCATCGCTTTCTCCAGATCCAGCAAATCGCTCAACCAAGAGCAACAGTAAGATATAGGACCTCTCGAGGAACTCGTCGACTCAACGCGATCGTTGAAAAGAAAGTTGGTTAACTGGCCAGCTTTTCCTACGGTGACGAAACGAACTTTAACAACTAGGAATTAATCTCTTAAGCCGGGCGAGTCGATGGTCAGCTTCGCGCAGCGTTTCGTCTCGCTTGCAAAAACAGAATCTAATCTTCGTGTCCCCCTGTCCTGGTTCATGATAAAAACTGCTTCCGGGCACAGCTGCAACTCCCACATCCTCAATCAACCTGCGGGTAAAAGTGACATCATCGCCAAGTTGAAAGTGACTAATGTCGCTCATAATGTAATAGGCTCCGGCCGGTCGGTAGCAGACAAACCCGTGGGTTTCAAGAATCTCAAGAAGTAGATCCCGCCGGCGTTGATATTCTTCCTTGAGATTTCGGTAATAGGAATCTGGGAGCGACAGTGCCTTAGAGCCCGCAGCCTGCAAAGGGGCCGCCGCACCAACTGTCAAGAAATCATGCACCTTCCGAATGCCATCGGTTAACCAGTCTGGCGCGATCACCCATCCGACTCGCCAGCCAGTCACACTATATGTCTTGGACAGACTATTGATGGTCACCGTCCGCTCAGCCATACCATCAAGCGTGGCCATGGGCACATGCTGCACATCGTCATAAATGATGTGCTCGTAGATCTCGTCTGTAATAGCCACCACATTCCATTGCTGGCACAGCCTAGCAATGATTAACAACTCCTCCTCCGAAAATACCTTCCCAGTCGGATTGTTTGGCGTATTGATGATGATTGCCTTGGTTCGAGAGGTAAAAGCACGCGTTAACTCATCGATGTCAAAGGTCCAATCCGGTTCACGTAGGGTTACATAGCGCGGAATTGCGCCAGACAGGATCGCATCAGGACCGTAGTTTTCGTAGAACGGTTCAAACACAATGACTTCGTCACCTGGATCCACGATGGCAAGAAGGCTCGCTACCATCGCCTCTGTTGCACCACAGCACACAGTAACCTGAGTCGCAGGATCAACAGTGCAACCGTAACGTGTCCCGAAACTGTTCGCGACCGCACCTCTCATCTCGACGGAACCCCACGTAATGGCGTACTGGTTCACGTCACTCTGAATGGCCGCACACGCGGCATCCTTTACAAATTCAGACGCGGGAAAGTCAGGAAACCCCTGCGACAAATTGACCGCATCATATTTCCCGCAAAGTCGAGTCATTTCTCGGATCACCGATTCCGTAAATCCACGGGTTCTCTGCGCGCATGCAATCTTGGACATATCCACCATTATGCTTTAATGTGGCCGCGTGCGTTCAACGCTCGCCTGTTTGAGGAATCACTGATGTTGCGTCTGTCGATTCATCGAGGCTCGACGTATCGCTTCTTAGTACTTGTCGGTTTTATTTCCGCATTTCTCTTTATCGCCAATACGCCCTCTCAGGCGTCACAATTCGGTGATCTCCGCCCGATCGAAGAATTTTCGCCAGCCTTTCTTGGAATCTACCGCAAGGTCATAGAAATAGAATCCGACATCCGACTATACGCAGAGACCTACGATGTCGATATTGATTTGGCACTTGCGGTCTGTCTCTACGAATCTGGCGGCAACGCCAACCTCAATTCACACGCTGGAGCACAGGGCTACTTCCAGGTCATGCCTGCAACATTCCGTTCTCTCAGTGTCGCTACGAATATTGAGGCCGGCGTGAAATATCTTTCGCAAATGATCACACGATTCGACCGAGAAGATTTTGCCCTTGCCGCTTATAACGGTGGACCAGGCCGCGTCAGTCGAGGACGACCACCGCTTGAATCTCTACAATATGTTTTTGGTGTCGGTCATTATCGAAGCGTCCTTAAACTCTATAAACGATCGATTCGCTACCATGCCCAAAGACTATCGCTGGTATCAGTACGTGAAGGGGATGATTGGTGGACTATCTCAGCGAGAACGGGCATCCCCATCCTGCAACTACGTATCCACAATCCATTTTTGGCAATTAGAACACTGCGTGCTGGACAGCTCATGGCAGTTCCACCAGTACCACGAAAAGACTTATTCACCCAGACCGGTCAGGAAATTCAATACGTTACGAAAAAGGGTGATAACTACTTCAATTTGGCATTCACATTGGATGTGCAGCTCGACGTCTTGCGTGATACCAACGGCCTCTGGCGTCTACAAACGCTCCCTGATGGACAGACTCTGATAATTCCAGTGGCATGGGAGGGTGAACACGACCAATACGTAGTTCAACCAGGAGATACCCTCAAAACGATCGCTGACGAAAGAAATTCTGAACCTTGGCGCATCATCAGAGACAATTACCTCTTTGACAGCCAATCCATCAGCACTGGAATGCTGCTAAAAGTCCGCCCCAAAACCCCGCAACCAACTTACAATACACACCGCGTAGTTCGCGGAGATACATTAGCCGCTCTGGCCAGGCGTTACAGCACCACTGTCCAGTCAATCCAAGCAGCCAATCAGTTAGGTCGGAATACCACAATCAGGATCGGACAACAGTTACAGATACCAACCCAACCCTAAGGTTAACTACCGATCGCCGGCGCAACTAAAACCTACTTGGGCTGCGGCACCACGCGTATATACGGAAGCGGTGATTCCCATCCGTCAGGGTAGGTTTCCTTTGCTGCTTCGTCCGACACGGACGGTAAGATGATTACATCATTTCCCTGTTGCCAATTCGCCGGTGTCGCTACTTTCTTCGCTGCAGTCAATTGACATGAATCAAGCAAACGAAGAATTTCATCAAAGTTTCGACCAGTGCTCATCGGATAGGTCAGCGTCGCCTTGATTCTCTTGTCAGGACCGATCAGGAAAACTGACCGTGCGGTAGCGTTGTCCGCAGGGGTCCGTCCTTCACACGTATCACCCGCCTCAGCCGGTAGCATGTCATACAGCTTTACGACCTGTAATGTTGGGTCTCCGATCAGCGGATAGTTGACGGAATGGCCTTGTGAGGCCTCTATATCCTTTGACCATGCCTCGTGGTTACTGACGGCATCGACACTAATCCCAAGCACTTTGCAGTTACGCTTCTCGAATTCAGGTTTTAAACCTGCGACAGTACCCAACTCCGTTGTACACACCGGGGTAAAGTCCTTTGGGTGAGAAAATAGGACCGCCCACCCATCGCCTATCCAATCATGAAATGTAATTGTCCCTTCGGTTGTTTCGGCAGTAAAATTCGGTGCCTCATCATTGATCCGCAGTGCCATGGTGTCTCCCTTCAAACGTATAACTCTATCTTAACTTGTGGTTTATCTCGTATATGTCGTGGCAGTTCAGAAACGTCAATCCACTTCGGAAGACGTTTTGCTAGCAATGTTCAGATCCGACAACCGATAGACTTACGAGTCAGTCATTAACCTCAAACTGACAAAGTCCCACACTGAACGAGTACAGAGATTTAATTTCGTCGTTGCAATCACCGGTTAAAAATTAGCGACAAGCGCAAACGTCAGTAAATTATCAAATGTCTCTAATTCTGAAAAAACGGTGTCACCGGTAAAAACTCCGTCATTTCCAATCAACGGAAGTCCCACAAGAGACGGTTGACGATCATAAAGAACCTGCCAACTAACCTTCAAGGCCAGACGATTGGTCATACCAACCGCAATAGCATTAACAAGATCAACACGTAGATCGGCCAATTCGACAAGATTTTCATCGGTGACAAGCACACTGGTAAAGGTCGTGCTATCCGTAATGGCTTGCCGATAGTCGTAAGATGCCTGGAAACCAGCAAATGTATTCACGGCACCGACAACACGCACGACATCGTCTTGAAAGGTGTAACTCAGTCCGTAGGTGGTTTTAAAGACCGACCGTTCTCGGTCAACCCATGTATTGCCTACGCCTCCTCCTCCAAAATAGCGGTTTCGGATACCAGCGAACGTATTTCGCTCCCATCCCATGGCACCGTACCAAAACATACGAAGATCAAGGTTGCGTTCATACCGCCCACGTCCATCAAACTTTTCGGCCGTCACCGCCGTTGTTGACTCCTTTATTATTTGAAAGCTGGATGGTGAGGCGCCAATTGCTTTGCGTGTAAATGTAGTTGACTCAGTTCGCACCGCTCCCACATCTATCAACAGTTCAGAACCGTCCCACGTCCGAACGATCTCGTTTCTGAATCCCAGCGTACTTGTCTCTGTGTTACCAGCAGTCAAAACCAACGTCAGTTCTGCCTCGCCGGACCAACCCATTTGACTATCCCCACCCTGCGCAAATACGGTCGTGGTAGTTAGCATCGAGAACACCATCACAGCTATGGATAAAACGGTCGCAAGCCCTCTGTTATGGGAACAAACAACTCGTTTCGCTGATAAAAGTCCGCTAAAAGACCTCTTGTTGGCGCTCAGTGCTGTGGGGGACACCGGCCAACTCATCAGCGAATTTCTCAATGTGAAGAACACCTTCCGGCAGCCATGAAACACGGCCGCCAGAAGGCGAAAAACCCTTTGTAATAGACGACACTCGGATAACAATCGAACGCCGTCACGGTCTCGGAGTCAGTTATCGAGAACCTTCTTGTGTCTGCGCTTCAGCCTTCTCTAAAGCTCGCGCACCAGCCAGAATACCCTCCATCCCAATATTTCCTTCATGACAGGCGTATTCAAACACCGCGTCTTCCGACTGACGAAGTGGAATCATAGCGGTCCAAGGCGCATCCCAAGTCGAAGGATCATTCACTGAGACTTCATACTGAAGCACATCTGGAGCAACACGTGTGAAACGCTCGGTAATCTCAAGGTTCTCTCCAGCCCCCATAAAATAACTCTTGGGCGAATAGTTGCGAGTTTCAACTACTAATGTATCGCCGTCCCAATGCCCTCGTGAATCACCAAGCCACTGTCGAATGTCTGAATCGATATGCGCGCCACCATCCAACGGGATAATCCGCGCATCGTGAGCCATCTCCATCAACAAGACAACGTGGGTATCCGTTTGAAAAACTTGATAGTAGCTGTTGTACCCAGCACCAAGACGCGGGGTACCAAAACTGACACATCGCTCACCAAGACTTCGGTCATCGGTCCACCGAGCATGGATACCTCGGCGAGCACTTCGGTCATCCACGCGAGCTTGTCCTTCAACAGTGATCGATGGCAGTCGGCCACTCGGAGGGTCAGTAATCAATGACGTGCGTGTATCCCAGTCACGTTCAACGAGCCAAAAGTGGTTGTAATTTCCTGTGCCAGAGTCGCTTGACGAAAAACTCTGTGCCTCGGCCAACGCAGCGGCAAACACGCTATCGCCGAATGCCGCGTCACCAGAGTCTTGGGCGAAGAGTTCGCCCGCACGTGATTGGATAGTAGCAAGCTCTTCCTCTGTCAGATGCTCGCGGTCGCCAAGAATCTCAGGCCGCTGAAGAGGAGTCGCATTATTGTTCGCCCACACACCTTGCAAATCTGGATGACCATCAACCGTCCGTGGTGCGGTCCAGCGGTCCCCAGAATCTTGCGAAAATGCCGGAGTGACAATAGAAATTCCAACAAAGAACACAGCAAGACTAACGACGCCGAAGGATCGAATCTTCACAGTTAACCTCCTTGCAAATCGTATTAACCGAAAGCATAGCACCGGTCTGAAGCCGAAGCTAGATCGTTACATAAATCCTCAGATAGTCAGCTCAATGCCTCAGTCAGACTACTCTTCGACATGAACCTCGGCAATCGCAATACCGCTTTCACCAGCCACAGCGTAGAGAAGAAAGATTCGCCCAGATTCCTCGAAGATCGCGGGGTCGCGCAACTGATTCACATGGCCATAAGCGGTACTGCGCACGGACGGCTCAAGAGGCGCATCCGCTCCTTCCCACGCATAGGTCGGTCGCAAAACCTCAATCGGGTCGGTCTCTTGCCACAACATCCAATCACCAGAGAGGTCAAGACGACTGAGATACACGCGCTCTGGCACATCACCAACCTGTGTCCAAAAGACAAACAAGGTATCCTCTCGCTTCAGTAAGCCCGCGTGACGCATGTTCCGATTGAAGAGCAAAGGACCAGTCTGAAAACCGTTCAGTGGATCGGAAGACCGATAAAACTGTCCTGGCATAGACATCGCATACGTATCACCCTGATGTTCAAACACCCTCATATACGTTCGACCGAGCACCTGAGGCTGCGCCTCAAATATAAGCCCATCAGAGGAAATGGCAACTCGTGACACTTGCCGGCCCACATCCTCAAGACCGTGGAAATACATCACCACCCGCTGGTTCTCGTGATCAACGTGAACGTCAGGCGACGCTATGTGGGGCGTAGTCACCTCGGTCAGAAGATCATGCGAAATCGACGATCCGATCACCACGCGTGACTGTCTATTGACGCGTATTTGCTCGAGTTCCTCCGCAGATACCGTTGGAGGAGCTGTCAAGAAGTGCGATTCTTCAATTTGGAGGCTACCAGAGGGATGAATATGCCACGGACCCAACAAATCGTCTGCATAGGCTAATCGAATGTACCGCCCCTTGTGATCTGCGAAATACAGATAGTAAGTCCCGAGCGGATCCTCAACCCAATCTGGTACACGGATGAGCGACGGACCTTGAATATTTTGCCCTATCGTCGGATGGAGTGACGGCGTAATGATCGGTCGATCAAGTAACCGTTCAACTCGTAACGAGGGATTGCCAGTCTGTCCCGCAGTCAGCGGAACACTGATCATGATGAAAAACAAGCACGTAAGAACACCCCTGAACAACACCATTACCCGCCTCTCAATCTTTGAACAAAACTCTTACATCTGGACTTCACACCAAAGCTGTCTATTTCTTCGGGCATTTAGATGAAGGCATGACCGCTACACTTGCATAGCTAGTCGTCCAGCAGTAACCGCCACATCAATCTGACTCAACGGGCGCCTCACATTCAGCCTCCAGGACCTGCCTTGGCGGAAAGTGATCAAAAGATGCGCCCTCGGATGCAGCCACCAACAGTGCGGCGGTCAAGTACTCGGGATCAAAAGGTGTTCCTCCGCTATTGCGCGAATGTAGCAATTCACTGACTTTGGCACGAAACGCGTAAAATTCAGGAAAATCGAAAAGCACAAAAAATAGCTGCTGTTCTCGTCCTACAGACGTGCGGTAAACAGACATGCAGCGCGGCTGCATCGTGGTATTTTCAAGTCCAGCCGCCCGTGCCAGCTGCATCAATTCTTCCAGCGACACCGCGCCCGACAGCGCAGCATCAAACTCCCTCCGCAAAATCAATGGAACCGCAGGGGTAGCCGGTGTTGAAAACGATGCCATCGCCCGCTGAAACACTTGATCAAAAAGTACCATCGACAGCGTAGAAGGCGGGCGCAGTGAAAGGACCGCTCCGCTGGAGCGTTGCTCAGGCGTCAATTCAATTACCCAGTCCTGCAAATTCTCCGGATGGATTGTGTACGGCTCAGAAGAAACGTTGCGAAGCGTGGCGGCAAAAAGCATGCCGAGCCCCACCAAGACGCCTAGGGTAACAATCGATCTGACAAACAAACTACGCTTCGTCATCTGCTCTTGCAGGCTGCTCTATCGTTCACTTTCCAAATAGGCCCGAGAGGCAGCAGCATCCATCAAAGGCACCACTTTGTCCGGGTCCGCGCGAACCATTAGATACGTGATATGGTCGTCAATCTTGGTAAATTCGTGGCCAGTACCCGCCGGAATCACAAAAATGTCTCCAGCTTTAAGTTCATTAATGACCCCGTTACGAACATCTTCTGCATTATTCCCAGGACCATTAAGAAACATCACCGCTCGGTTATCAGGCGGCCTTCGCTGTTTGTTAACCAAGTCAGGGCTCGTTAACACTGTGCCTCCTCCGCTTAACACGTAGTAGACCTCAGTCACTAAGTCGTGCTCCGCAACACGCCCACGTCGCTCGGTTAGTTGACCTCGATGGGCAACAGCAATCTGAACATTGGTTTTTCCAACATCCAAGGATCGAACTTGCTGGTCGACCAAGCCAGACATTCGCCCCAACTCGGCATATTCCTCTATCTCATCCGCCGAAACATATGTCGCCGGGCACATATCACACGACGGTTGAACATCCTGTGCCGACAATCTCCCGAGAACGAATGAAAACAAGACCACTGCAAGAACAGGTACCAAAGTACGCATGAGACCTCCTGTTTTAAACGTCTATGCCCTACCGCAGCCCTCGCTGCGTCACTAGGTAAGTGGCAAAACTGGCAAGCCAGTGACCACCTTCGTAATGCCGTCCCGTTACTGATGCCAGTCCCGCCACTCGATGGTCCTGACCGCTCTCATCAAGAGGCCTCCGGCGGCGGTCGTCAAGAGGCAGACCCGACACTATTCCTTCGAGCATCCAAGCTCGACTGAGATTCAACCCATCAAGATGCGCCAGCTTTCCGTCAGTGGGATCTGTGACAATTTCCGGTTTCAGCCATGGCACTGCGTTATTCTCAACGTCAGTCGGAATATCCGGCAAAAAAGCCGTCAGCCACCGTGAAAAAATTTCTGGCGATTGAACGCGGCGCATCAAGTCGGCCTCCGCTAGACACGGCGACAGAAAGTCCTGTCCTGATGGCTCATACCGCAGCGGGCAATCTCGATCATCCTGGTAATAGCTATCAATCCTCGAGTGCAACAACTCCGCCATTGCGACGTCACCAGCGGCGTTTGCCCAGTCCAATATCAAACCAAAAGCGAACGCCGTCTGTGAATGTTCCCCCACGCGAATCGGATAACTCAAATTTGGAAGCCACTCCTTGACCCGTTGAGCTCCGAGGGTCTCTAACGGGATAAGCGCCGCCAGCCACCCCTTTGCCTCGTCATCGTCCCACTCCCGCAGTTCGGAAGCCAGTTGAAGCAACCAAGCCAAACCGTAGGGCCGCTCGAACGTGGCCCGCCCGTCGGCGGACAGATAGGCGACCTCTGCCTTGATGTTCGTATTCGTTAAACTGCGAGCTAATGCCCTACGTGCGGCGGGAACAAACGTGCCATCTGGAAGTACTCGTGTCAGTCGGGCAAGCAGCCAATGCCCATGTACAGACGAGTGCCAATCGAAGCATCCATAGAACGCCGGAGTCAACTCTCGCGGAGTTCGCGCGTCCGTATCACCATTAAGAACATGCGAAATTTTGTTGGGGTACTCTCTCTCGACACAATTAAGGGCAAGCCGTGCAAAACGACCAGCTAAGTCGGCATCAATGACTTGAGCAGCAGCACCTTCCACAGTTACCACCATCGCAATGAGTAAACTCCCAACAGTCCAGCGTCCAACCGACTCACTCCAGGACACCAGTTTCTCCCTTCGCAACGTCGATGATCAATCGCGTCAACAAATACAATCGTGGCTCTATAGAAGCAAGTTCGACATATTCCGCATTGTTCGAGTGCGCACCGAACCCTTCGAGGCCCATCCCTTCAATGACCGGAGCTTCTGTTTCCAGCGCGGCAAACGCCGCGTCGGTCCCGCCCCCAGAAGCTTCCTCATTCACAGTCAACTCTCGATCTACTTCTCTATAGATACGCTGCGCGTGCCGTGCAAGCGCCCGAGAGGTATCGGTTGCCTTGAGCGGCGGACGACGACGTTCGAAAATTAGGTCTATCTCCGTGCCTTCAATAAGTTTTCGAGTAACCCGCTGGTTCACCTCAGCCTCAATGCGGTCAAAATCTTCCGGCGAAAGCGCCCGTACATCCGCAGTGGCTTGAGCCTCAGCCGGAATCACGTTCCGTGTGTCACCGGCTTGAGCGATGGTCCAATTCATCTTCAAACCCGTCGACGGATCTGAAAGGTCACGGGTTTGCATCATCTGGTGAGCTAGTTCGTACAGTGCGTTGCGACCCTGTTCCGGAGCTGAACCAGCATGGGAAGCACGTCCACGTACTGTTAACTTGAACGCACCAATGCCTGAGGTTGCCAATCGAACCCGATCACGACCACCGCCCTCGCAAGAAAAAACGACGTCATGTTCGCTACCGAGTCTCGTTATTAACGACCGTGAACCCGGAGAACTCACTTCTTCATCTGCGTTAATCAAAACCGTGATGAGTTCATAATCGCGAAAGTCTAGCGCGTTGAGTGTGGCTAACGTATGGATAATCAGGGCAATACCGTGTTTGTCATCAGCAATGCCCAAGCCGAAAGCTCGATCACCTTCAATTCGGAACGGCTGCTCAGCAAGCATGCCCTTGAGGTAGACCGTATCCATATGCGCCAAAAGCAGAATTCGCCGACTCCCCGCGCCTCGAAACCGAGCAACGACGCTTCGTCCAATCCGGTCAGGCGTGTCCTGCATCGAATAAACATCGGCCGGATCCACAAATTCAACATCGCCTCCCAATTCCTCTAACCGACCGCCGATGACACCGGCAATCGTCGAAAGTCCTTCAAAATCACGACTTCCTGACTCGATCGAAACAAGTTCTTTCATGGTCTCGATCAATGGATCCCGCTGGCGTTCTACCTCTTCTAAAACTGGTCGCCCAACCTGAGCGTGAACCGGCCAGACCACTAGAAGGGAAACACCTAGCATCATCGAGGCGATAGATCTCATATCGACTGTCTCTCAAGAAAAATGGGAAGAATACAGTGAGTCTATACGACAATCACCCAATACTGCGGCGACTCGCCATGTATGATACGAAGCATGGTTGCAACTTGGTTCGCCGCCGGGGCGGTGATGTGTGGATTAGGGGTGCTCCTGGGAGCTTTCGGTGCCCACGGACTCCGAGGCCGCGTGACACCTGAAATGCTGGCCGTTTTCGAAACTGGCGTGCGGTACCACTTGGTCCACGGACTGGCACTACTGGCGGTGGCCTGGGCCACGACACGGTGGCCGAACACATGGATTTCTGCCTCGGGGTGGCTGTTTGTGGCGGGAATCGTGGTTTTTTCTGGAAGCCTCTACCTGCTATCCATCACCGGTGTTCGTTGGCTCGGTGCCATCACTCCAATTGGAGGTCTTTGTTTCGTAGCAGGATGGCTCATCCTTGCTCTCAGTGCGATGCGTGCACCTTAAAAAAGACTACCGGTAATTCTTGACACCCCGTCTAGGCAGAGGTAAAACCGATACCGTATCCTGTAGCACCATAAGGAGAAACATGCGAAAACTTTCATTACTTACGATGGTGATTGTCTTAGCAGCGGCCTCAACGTCTTTAGCTCAAGGTCCTGGGGCTGAGCCGGTTGAACCGTTTAAAGTTGGGACCTTCGATATCCACGGTGTACCACATGTCGGAGTTGTCCTCCGGGACTCCCTGGTAATCGACATCGAGGTCGCGAACATGGCACTGGAAGCGAACCCGGAGTATCCACATGTACCAATGCCGGAAGACATGCTGGAATTAATCGGGCGCTATGAATACGGTCTCAGATACCGGCTGTATGAAATCGTCAACGACGCAATCGGCAACAACCGACTCGCCGGAAGCAGTCGTGCCGACTACGTCTACGACGTGTCTGAGCTTCGCATCCGGCCCCCGATCATGTACCCGGGCAAGATGATGAACGCGGCGGTCAACTTCTATACCCACGCGTGTGAAGGCTGCACCTCCGAGGAACTGGCGGAGCGGACGCGGGAACGGCAGGAGGATCGGGGCGTACCCTATCTCTTCCTCAAGCCGGGCCGCGGCGCGGTCATCGGTAGCGGCGACGACGTCGTGATGCCCTACGGCCGTGACCGGATCGAATGGGAAGTCGAAATGGCTATCGTATTCGGCCGCGCGGGCAAATACATCTCCGCGAGTCGTGCATACGACCACGTGTTCGGCTACATGGTCGCCATGGATATATCCGATCGTGGCGGGCGTCCACCCGGGGGCTACGGCACCCGCTCGGACTGGTTCGTCGGCAAGGGCCATGACACGTTCGCACCCCAAGGTCCGTGGATTGTTCCCAAGGAGTTCTACGGCGATCCGATGGAGCGTCTGCACCAGAGCCTCGTTATCGACGGCGTGACCGTCCAGGAGGCTAGGGCTGGAGACATGATCCACAACATCCCGGAACTGATCGAGTACGCGTCGTCGTTGATCACGTTGTTCCCTGGTGACGTTCTCCAAAGCGGGACGTCCGGCGGAACCGGCGCCGGCCGCGTCGAGCGAGCGACAGGTTCTGGCTACCTGCAGGCGGGCGAGACGATCACCGCAAGCATCGAGGGAATAGGGACGCTGACGCACAAGGTCGTCGCTGAAGAGAGCGTACCGGACGACCTATCCGGCGCTCAGTTGCCGCCGACTAGCAGCTACCGCGACTAAGTTATTGAACAGGGCGCCAATCACACGCGGGTGATTGGCGCCCTATGACTTTCTAGAGGCACATCAACATGACAACACTTCGTACGAGTCTATGGGCCTGTCTATTGTTACTAGTGGGATGCGGCGGTGGTGAACCAGAAGAATCGGCAGCACCAGCACCAGAAGTAACCGAAACGAACTCTGAAACATCGCTCAAACTCTACATCTTCGATTGCGGCCGCCTAGGAGTCGACAGTCCTGCCGGTTTTAGTATTCAAGATGACGAAACCGATGTACGTGAATTAGCTATCCCCTGTTACATCGTTGACCATCCCGATGGGCGCATGTTGTGGGACGCCGGGCTCCCCTCATCACTCGCTGGTGTCGAGGGAGGAGACGGCAACCAGCGGCTTGACCGCACACTCGCTGACCAGTTGGCCGAATTGGACTTAGGTTTTGACTTGAATTCTCTGGACTACGTGGCCTTTTCTCACATGCATTTTGACCACGTTGGGGCAGCCAACGACGTGTCTGGCGCGACCTGGCTCGTCCAGCAGGTTGAACACGAGGCAATGTTCGCAGAAACCATTAGCGTGCCTGCGACTCAACCGGATCTCTATGAAAACCTGCGTGACGCCGAGCACGTCCTGCTCAACGGAGACCACGATGTCTTTGGTGACGGGCGGGTTCGTATTCTCTCGGCACCAGGACACACCCCTGGCCATCAGGTGCTGTTCCTCGACTTGGCCGAGACCGGTCCGCTTGTGCTCTCTGGAGACTTGTATCACTTCAGACTGAGCCGTGAAGAACGGCGCGTGCCGGTTTTTAACGTTGATGAACAGATGACACGAGAGTCGATGGAGCGAGTGGAATCGTTCGTCGCTGAAGTCGGCGCGACCTTCTGGATCCAACACGAACTTGCGTTGTTTCAACAACTCAACACCGCGCCGGCATACTACGAGTAGTACAAAAATAACCTTATCGTGGTTACGGCGTTGGCCTATGTAATACTTTGAGTCGACGTCGGTCACCGGATGTCAGTGGGAGAAACGAGCCGTCATCAATGACCTGGGCGTCTTGGCATGGACTGCACATCAGCACCTTAGGGTCGTCGTGATGTGTCAGTCCCAAGGCGTGACCTAATTCGTGTGCCATGATGTTCGGTGTAAATGTCTGCGCAGGAACCGCTACGAAGAAAGCAGTTGACTGACCAAGCGGCCATGCGAACGACATGGTCGGTTGTTCGGACAGAAACACCACCACATCAGCGTCAAGTTGCTTGAGTTCACCAGGTTCCTTTGGCCCGGGCCCACCCGGTGACAGCCTGCCGGCCTGCTGCCACACCTGTCGCGTATAGTTTTCAAGAACACGTGAGCTATCAGAGGTTGTGGTCAACGTCGTCTCGATCAATCGTGTTGAAAGCTCAAGTTCCTCGAAAGTGCGGTTCCAAAACACAATCGCCTCGTGAACAATTTCGGTGCGATCGAGCATGTCTGGGGCCGATAGAATTACAACGCGATACCGATTTGGTGGTTGTGCTAAAGCTACGGACCACTCACCCACTAAGGGTGAAATTAAGACCACGACCACCAGCAGCTGGTATCGAACTCGCTTCAATCTTCTTTCCAAGGATTTGTGGCAAACACTGCAAGCTCCGGCCACAGTGTACGTCTCGTCGTACTCAATGCCGCCATGATGGTATCGGCAATATCGTCCGCATATAGTTTATTGGGATTGTTTCTACCTGTCCGCCCACCCCAGTCTGTCTGAACCTCGGACGGGCACAAGCTGATGACACGGATACCGTAAGGGCGAAGCTCGGCTTGCCAACACTGGCTGATCCCTCGCAACGCCCACTTACTACCGGCATAGGCGGTTCCCGTCTTGTAGCCTTTCAGCCCTGTTGTGGACGCTATATTCACAATGTCCCCGGACTGCTGAGTCTTCATCAAGGGCACCACTCGATTGGACAAATCAACCACGCCAAAAACATTCGTCGCAAATAGTTCCCGCATCCGTTCCACATCAAAGTCTCCAATTTCGGCCTGATAGGGAAAGGCAGCGTTGTTTACCAAGACGTCAATTCCGCCCAGCTGACTGACACAGGTTTCAACTACCCGCTCATTGTCATCACCAACTGACACGTCGGCACGAACACCAACTGCACCGAATTCCTGCGCGACAGCGGAAATTCGAGCTTCGTCTCTGCCGGTAAACACCACTTCATGACCAGCAGTGCGCATTTTTCCAACCAATGCCGCTCCAATCCCTTGACTACCGCCTGTAATCAGCACTCGTTGCATCGACATTTCAACCCCCTCAAAGCATTAATCCAACTGTCAGCATATCGCACCACCGGAGATCAAAACGCGTGGACAGTCGATCGAAGCCCGCTCGGTTTTCGGCACATCACACCCCTGCAGCGTACGTTACCCAGTTCCGGGATATTATTCCTTTTGATTTCGCTCTTCTACTTTTTTGAAACGAGGTAGCTCCGATGAACGTTAGGTACACCTCTGGTATTAGCCTGATCGTCGTGTTGTTAATCTGTTCAATATCGACTGTGGCCTTGGCTCAGAACGGTGCACCCCCCAACGGCGAATGGCCAACTTACGGCGGCGACCTCGGCAGCACAAAATATTCCCCACTCGATCAACTTGATCGTAATAATTTTTCGGATCTTGAAATCGCGTGGCGCTGGACATCTGCCGACGGTTTCCTCGGGCTGACGATGCCTGATGGTAGCGAATGGTGGGCTGACTCGCGCCTCATCTTTGAAGAACTGAACCGGCGAGATCCAAACCTATGGCGTGGCGGTCTTCCGCCCACCATTACTAACTTTAAGGCAACGCCAATCATGGTAGGCGGTCGCCTTTTTATCAATATGCCGACCTCGCAAGCTGCCTCGATTGATGCGCGAACCGGAGAAACTCTCTGGGTCTACAACCCCAAGACTTATGAATCTGGTACAACAACAATGAGCGCGCGTTGGAACCAGCGCGGCGTGGCTTACTGGTCGGACGGTCCAGAACGTCAAGATGAACGGATTCTCTTTGGTACCGGTAACGGCTATCTCATCTGTGTCGATGCAAAAACGGGTCGACCATGTCCTGACTTCGGTGACAACGGCTGGACCGACCTAGTCGCCGACCTACCCCGGGCCCAGCGAGGTGATCGGGACTGGCTAAACGCGCTGCTCTACTCGGTGCAATCACCACCCTTTGTGGTCGGAGACACAATCGTGACACCGTCTTCGATCTCGTCGTATAACATCACGAGAGAGGCACCACCCGGGTGGATGCGAGGTTTTGATGTAAGAACCGGCTCTACGAACTGGACGTTCCACACGATTCCCCAAGGCGATGAGTTCGGAAACGACACGTGGGCAGGAGACTCCTGGCGGCACACGGGAAAGGTCGGAGTCTGGACAATGATGAGCGCCGACCCGGAGCTTGGCTACATCTACCTTCCGACCAATACACCCGCACCTGATTATTACGGTGGCCACCGTCTAGGCGACAATTTGTTTGCTGAAAGTATCATCGCATTGGACATCGCCACCGGCGAACGAGCTTGGCATTTTCAGGCAGTACACCACGGGCTCTGGGATTACGACTTCCCTGCGGCACCAAATCTGGTCGATGTCAACGTCGAAGGACGCGGTCCTGTCAAAGCGCTCGTTCAGATCAGCAAACAGGGCTTCGTTTATGCATTTGACCGCATCACCGGCGAGCCTATCTGGCCAATTGAAGAACGGTCCGTCCCAACGGATACGGATGTCCCAGGGGAACAACCATCACTAACGCAACCTTTCCCCACCCGCCCTGCGCCGTTCGAGTACCAAGGCGTGACAGTGGAAGACCTGGCTGACTTCACCCCTGAAATTCGACAGATGGCCATCGACGCTGTCGAACCGTACCGTATAGGTCCGTTGTTTACGCCGCAGTCGCTGCAGGGAACAATCCAACGGCCCAGCGCTGGTGGCGGTGCGAACTGGTCTGGCGCGGCGTTCGACCCCGAAACCGAGATTCTCTACGTGCCGTCCAATAATGCATTTTCCGTGAAGCATTTCCGTGAACCGGAACCAGGTGAACCCGCCACATTAGCTGTCATTGAAGCTCGAGGTGAGCTCGCCCACATGCCACAAATGCCTCAAGGTCTACCCTTGTTTAAGCCACCATACTCGCGCATGACCGCCATCGACCTAAGCACTGGGGAACATTTGTGGATGAAACCGATGGGTAATGGCGACCGGATTCGAAACCTGCCGATGCTTAGGGACTTGAACCTTCCGCCACTAGGTGGCGACAGTAGCCGCGCCGGACCATTGCTAACCAAGAACTTGTTGATCTATGCCTTAACAACGGGGGGGAACAACGACGGGCCTCGGTTGGTAGCTTTGGACAAAATGACAGGTGATGAAGTGGCATCGGTCGACCTCCCTGGTGGAGCAATTGGCACGCCGATGACGTACATGCTTGACGGTAAACAGTACCTTGCCCTCACAGTTGGTGGTGGACGAGTTCCGGAGTTGATTGCGCTGTCGTTACCCTAACTAGGCACGACATTCGTGATTAGGTATCTAACAGCAAGACCGCTAGGGGCAAGCTGCACTTATATGGCGACGGATCAGTGACTAAAGCAATAACGACCAGTGATTTTGTCGAGTCTCTCACCGCTAGACCTCGGATTGACGGAAAATTTCTAGCCATCGACCAACGGCGCTTTCTCATCAAGGGTGTGTCGTATGGCACGTTTGTGCCCGACGCAAACGGGGACCAATATCCGTCCCCACCACAAATCGCCCGTGACGTGGCGATGATGTCAGACAATGGGTTCAATACCATCCGTACGTATACAGAACCATCCTCGTCTTTGCTTGACGCCGCGGCTGATCAGAACCTTCGCATTATTGCGGGCCTACCTTGGTCTCAACATATTCCCTTCTTGGACGACCCCAAAGCCATTAAGAAGATTCGGCGCAACCTGGTAGAGACTGTCCGACGGTTGGCGGACAAACCCTCACTCCTGATGTTCGCAGTCGGAAACGAGATCCCCGCTGGAATTGTCCGGTGGCATGGAGCAAAGCGGATAGAACATTTTCTCCGCGACCTATATCAGGATTTAAAAGCCACGGCTCCTGATCACCTTTTTACGTACGTCAATTTTCCACCCACCGAACATCTTGACCTCGAGTGTTTTGACGTTTGTTCGTTTAACGTCTACCTCCACCGTGAAACCGAACTGCGCGCCTACCTCGCACGTTTACACCACATCGCCGGGGCCAAGCCCTTGCTCCTGGCGGAAGCAGGAGCGGACAGCATTCGTGAGACGAGAGAGGGTCAAGCCAGGTTGACCACGATGCAGCTCAAAGCCGCGTTTACGGAAGGGGCCTGTGGTGCCGTGGCGTATACGTGGACTGACGAATGGTGGAGGGGTGGCCACGAAGTTAACGATTGGGCATTTGGGCTGGTCGATAAAAATCGAGACCCAAAACCAGCACTCGCCGCAGTAGCACAAACACTGAACCAAGCACCGTTCCCAAAGATGGAACAAAACAAATGGCCCAGTGTATCCGTGGTGGTGTGTGCCTATAACGCCGCGGACACACTAAGCGACTGTCTGAATTCTTTGCAAGCGCTGATCTATCCAAATTTTGAAATTATTGTCGTTAACGATGGTTCCTCCGATACCACAGCAGCGATCGCTAGAGAGCAGCCAAACATCCGGCTGATCGAAGTGAAAAATGGTGGACTCAGTGCAGCTAGAAATGCTGGTCTCTTTGCCGCGACCGGTGACCTAGTCGCCTACACCGACGCAGATTGTCGCGTGGATGTCGACTGGTTGACGTATCTGGTTCAACCGATGCTTACCTCGAGCGCGGTCGGAGTGGGAGGACCAAACGTTGTTCCTCAAGATGATCCCTGGATCGCACAATGTGTAGCAAGAGCACCTGGTGGTCCGACTCACGTCATGTTGGATGACCGAATCGCCGAACATATTCCGGGTTGCAACATGGCATTCCGGAGACAGGCCTTACTTTCCATCGGTGGTTTTAATGACGTCTATCTTCGCGCTGGAGACGATGTAGACATCTGTTGGAGGCTACAGGCACGAGGTTTCAAGATTGTGTTTTCTCCATCAGCACTTGTGTGGCACCACCACCGAAGCAGTATCAAAGCATATTGGCGCCAACAAACAGGCTACGGAGAAGGAGAAACTTGGCTTGATGCGCATCATCCTGAAAAATTCCTTGGTGATCAGATGTTATGGCACGGCCGGATCTATAGCTCTTTGCCCCTGCTTCGCAGAACTACTGAGCGTAGAGTCAACAATGGTGTCTGGGGCACAGCCGCGTTTCCTTCCGTGTACACAACTAGGCCTCACGCCTGGCATTTTCTTCCACATTCGCCCGCTTGGATGGGCGCCTCTCTAGTCATGCTGTTGATCGGAATATTCGGGCCACTTGCTGGCATGGATGCCGCCTGGTTACCCCTAATTACTGGTGCCGCAGGAATCTTGACAACACTATTTCGCTGTGGATTATGTGCGTGGCAGTCCGACCTCCGTGGTCTGCCAAGAATCAATTTATGGCCTTTCCGTAAAAGACAAATTTTCCACCGCGCGGTCATCGGGTGGCTACACTTAATCCAACCATGGGCTCGATTCGTAGGCCGACTGCGCGGCCTAGCACAACCTCCAACGGTTCAAGCTCAACATGTCACACGTCATCCCTGGAAATCGCCGGTGCCCACACTACAGGACGCACTTAGAGTCAGCCGACTATTCAAGAGACACGGAAGCGAATATTCATTCTGGAGTGAATCTAGACTGTCGTACACGGAATTACTGACAGAACTGGTGGGGGTACTTCGGGCGTCACGTCCCGCACAACCCGTCTACGTCGACGAAGGTTGGCGGCCAGACCGCGACCTCAGCCTAGCAATAGGCAAATGGGCATGGCTTCATATCAGGAGTTTGGTTGAGGACCATGAGGGCGGTCACTGCCTTTTTCGGGTTCGCGCACGACTTCGATTCAGTTTCGTTGGCACTGTTCGTAGTTCATTATTAGCACTATTACTCGCTGGAGGAACTAGCGCCTCAATATTCCTCTATCAACCCTCGGTCGGCGTCGGCGTATCCATTGCTACAATTGGCGTAATTGTCACGCGTGCGGTTTGGCAGACCATTCGCGTAACCGCCCTGCTCAATAACGCAGTAATACGCGTCGCGACCGCCGCAGGAATGATGCCTTTACCGCTTCCACGGCCAGTACCAATTTCGGCGCGGCGGTCAGCAAAAACAACACTGTCAGAACAGTAGAGACCGCAAGACAAGATGACATTGGTGTCTTGGACGTTGTCGTTTCTCAGTCCTTATCGAGCGAGAGTGCTGTGGATCTCCCTGCTCTGCTTAGCAGAAATTGGACTAGCCGCGCTTGCACCGTGGCCGCTGAAAGTCATTGTTGACAATGTCCTAGGAGGACAACAACTACCGGGACCAATCGCAGAGATTACGCGCTCAACCGTTGGCAACAGTTTGGCAGCACTGTTGATCCTAGTTGTTGTCATAGGCCTACTCATTCAAATTTCAAATGAACTGGTTCGGATTATCCATACACAACTTCAAGTCGATATGGCGCAGCGAATCGTTTATAAGCTTCGATCCCAACTGCTTCATCACCTCCAAGCACTCCCGTTGCGACATCATATTCTGACAAAAACAGCCGATTCCGTATATCGGCTAGACGCGGACGCCCATTGTGTCGACGACTTAATCATTGGCGGCGTTTTCCCGCTCACGCTGGCAACAGTTAATTTAGGAGTCATGTTCTCCGTACTCGTATACCTCGACGTAACGCTGGCACTACTCTCACTTGTCGTCGTGCCCTTCCTCTATCTGTCGCTCAGGTACTACACGAGAACAATGACCGACCGTGCTGAACGGGTAAAAGTGTTGGAATCATCGGTAGTAGAGCGAGCTTTTGAGATTCTCTCAACGATCTCAGCAGTCAAGAGCTTCGCGCGAGAACGGTATGAAGTGGACCGCTTTGCCAAACAAGGCCACGACACAATGCAGGAACGACTTGGGTTGACCTGGCAAGAATCGATATTCTCGCTGACGGTTACAACGATCACCCTTGGCGGAACTGCCTTAGTACTCGTCGTCGGAGGCCTTCATGTCTTAGACGGCAGCCTCACATTGGGCAGTCTGCTCATTGTGATTGCATACATGGCAGCCGTTTATAACCCTATCTCTGAGATCGCTCATACGACCGGGTCACTAAGACAGGCCGTTGTGAGTGCTCGTCGTGTTCGTGAAATATTTTCGATCACCCCAGAACCACTTGACCTACCAAACACAATCACTGCCCCCTCCATCCGAGGACATATTCGGTTCGACAGGGTGAACTTTGCATACGAACCCGCTAGCCCCGTACTCGCCAACATTAGTTTCGAAGTCAAACCAGGGGAACTGGTAGCTCTTGTCGGCATTTCCGGTACCGGGAAAACGACGATCGCTAACCTCATCCCTAGGCTGTTTGAACCTACCGCTGGTCACGTATCGATTGACGGGACCGACCTAGCTGACTACTCTCTTCAACCTCTCCGAGAACAGATAGCAACCGTCCCTCAGAATCCCATCCTGTTTACTGGTTCAATTGCCGACAATATCCGGTATGGTCGACTCGATGCCTCAATGGATGACATCAGGAACGCAGCAAGTGCAGCTCATATCCATCACCTTATAACGGGATTGCCCCACGGTTACGAAACTGTCGTGGCCGAGGGCGGCGCATCACTATCTGGAGGAGAGCGTCAACGCCTCGGAATAGCCCGTGCGTTTCTTAAGAACGCTCCAATTCTCATACTAGACGAACCAACGTCTTCGATGGATACGATTTCTGAGTCTGAAATTTTTAGTGCGCTTGAGTCGATGAGAACAACCCGCACCATCCTCGTTATCGCACATCGCCTCTCGACTATTAAGCATGCAACCCGGATCCTAGTTCTGCAGAAAGGACAACTCGTGGCGCAAGGCACACATTTACAACTGATGGATTCAAATAATCTCTATCAGCAGATGTGGAAACGACTCTCAGAAGGTCGACTGCTGGACGATCCTGAAACAATGGAAGAATTGATGAAACCATAACCACTGGTCTTGAGCCGGTTAAACGAACGGTAACCGGTTCGGCATTAGCTTCTATTGGAATTTGAAACTCGTGAAGATTCTTTTTGCCGGTATTATCGGACGCTACCCGTTTGGTGGTGTGACTTGGTGCTCACTGATGTACCTTCTGGGACTGCGTGAACTCGGCCACGAAGTCCTCTATATCGAAGACACCGGTGAATGCATCTATGATGCCGATCTCAACACAATCAATCCAGACCCAACGTATGGAACGAAATATCTTCAAGAGGCTCTAAGTCGATTCGATCTTAGCGATCGCTGGTGCTTTGTTAACTACGACAACACCTACCACGGGCGGTCTCGTCAGTCGGTTCAAGAGTTCTGTGCTGATGCTGATCTGTTCATCAATTTATCAGGTGGTTCCTGGTTTTGGCGCGATGAATACGCCTCGATTCCACGCAAAGTATTTATCGATTCCGATCCGGTCTTCACACAACTGGCCATTGCCAAAGGTGATGACTGGTATGTGAATTTCTTTCGAACTTTCGATCACCTTTTCACCTTCGGTGCCAATATTGGAACCTCTCGATCAGATGTACCCACCGGAGGATTCACATGGCACAAGACATGGCAACCCATTGTGACAGAACTTTGGCACACCAGTGATCCGCCAAGTCACGACAAATTTACGACGGTGATGACCTGGAAAAATGAAAGTTTTACGGATGTTGACGGCAATAAGGACCGCCAATTTATCCGTTTCATTGACTTGCCGACTCAAACAGACAGTCAATTTGAACTCGCTATCAATGGGCCTCGTGATTTACTCATTAAACATGGCTGGGACGTTATAGACGCAATGAACGTGTCCCGCTCTCTATGGGACTACCGAGATTTCGTTCGTAAATCGCGGGCAGAATTCAGCATTGCCAAACACGCGTATGTAGACCGTTGGTCAGGATGGTTCAGTGACAGAACAGAGTGCTATCTGGCGGCGGGCCGACCAGCTGTCGTTCAAGACACTGGGTGGTCTGAACATCTCCACTCCGGACAGGGTTTGATTCCATTCTCAACACCTGAAGAAGCAATCGACGCCTTGGAACAAGTCAATCAGGATTACACACTACACTCTGCCCAAGCTATTCGCATCGCAGATGAACACTTCGCGGCACGACGTGTATTGTCTCGTTTACTCGATATTGCGTGCACATGATCCGATCTGACACCATGCGTATCGCACTTGTTGCACCAGTCGCACAACCAATCCCACCGCCTCGGTCAGGGTCAGTGGAGACCATCACCGCGTTACTCGCGGATGGTTTGGTCGCGCGCGGGCATCATGTGACACTGTTTGCCACAGGGAACTCAGCCACTGCCGCAGAATTGCATACAATTTTTGAACGTGGCTATCACGAAGATCTGTCAATTTGGCCTTGGGAACTTTGCGAGCTGCTCAATTTAGCGGAAGCCGTCAAACAGGCCGACTCTTTTGATGTAATTCACCACCAAGCCGAATACTCACCGATCGCACTAGCCTACGACCAGATTTCACCAACCCCTGTAGTGCAAACGATCCACCATACTCCCTCGTCGCAGGAAATTGCGTTGTGGGCAAAACACCGAAAAATACCATTCATCGCAATATCAGCGTTTCAGGCCAGTCACCTGTCCGATCTGAATGTGGTCGGGATTGTTCATCATGCGCTAAACCTATCCAAATTTCAGTTCAATGCTACGCCTCACGACTATCTTCTCTTTCTAGGTCGATTCACCGAAGGAAAGGGAGTCCTAGAATCCATAGATGTGGCCAGACGAACAGGTAATCGCCTTGTTCTTGCCGCCGCAGAAAACGACTACTACCGTAACGTTGTGGCGCCTCTGGTTGACGAAAACAAAATCTGTTACGCGGGCGAAGTCGACCACCAAGGTAAAGTCGAACTACTAAGAAATGCGAAGGCCCTCATATATCCAATTCAATCGCCTGAACCCTTTGGCCTAGTATTAACCGAGGCGATGGCCTGCGGCACACCCATTGCCGCTCTGGACCGTGGCGCCGTACATGAAATTGTTGATGACGGCATTTCTGGCGGGATCTTCACGACAGTCGATGCCCTTGTCACCGGTCTATCAACCGTGCTGACCCTCGACCGCCGCCGCGTCCGTAGTTTCGCAGAGGATCGTTTTGGTGTGGACAGAATGGTAGACGCGCATATAGAAGTCTATCGGCGGATTACACAGTCTGAACTGAAACGTCCGAGCTCTAAACAAACGGCCTGATATGCTCGAGCGCTCTTATTCCAAGGAAACAAGCCAAAACGCCATTCTCGCGATCTTCGCCCACCCGGACGATGAATCCTTAGCCTCTGGAGGGCTGATCGCCTGGTGTGCTGAACTCGAAGTTACCATCTCACTTCTTTGTATGACCCGAGGTCAGCACGGACCTGGAGATTCATCAACCTTAGGAAAGACACGTGAAAAAGAACTACACGATGCAGCAAGCGTCCTTGGTATTAAAAATGTGTCTGTCCTCGATTACGAAGACGGAATGCTGTCATGGAGTAACAGTAGTCAAATCGAATTTGACATTAGACACGCCATCAAGCAGTGGCAACCTGACGTGGTAATCACATTTGGCGAAGATGGACTCTACTGGCATCCCGATCACATCGCAGTCCATCAACATACAACGGCAGTCATAGACAAGTTGGGTAGAAATGCTCCAGCGCTCTACTACGTCACACTTCCGGTCGGAAGTATGCGTTCTGCACTCAATCGTGTCACAGAAACGACTAGCTCGTCAGGCGGCGCACCTTCTCAGATCTTTGGTGTCACAGATGTAGACGCATTTGGTTCCATGGCGTCACCTCCTACCCTCGTGATCAACAGTGGTCATTATGCAAGACAGAAACTGGCAGCCATCAAGTGCCATGTGTCGCAGATACGGCACAATGCGTTAGCCCATCTTCAGGATGAAGATGCCGAAAATTTACTCGCCCTTGAGTTCTATCGGCGAGCATTGGTTGGCCGTCAAGACGACACCTTTATTGAACAATTCCGATCGGAACACCACTAGGAATTTTATGAACTTGTCCCTGCTTGAACTGCTCCGGTGTCCCTACTGCGGTAACCGCTTGTCACTGGCAGACAACATTTCGTTGAAACAACTAGAGACCACTATCGACTCTGGCGTCCTGGGTTGTGAGTGTTGCGCCTTCCCTGTGGTGTCAGGAATCCCCACACTTATCGCTAACGATACAACGCGAGAAACAGTTCGAGCGCTGGAAGCAGGCCACCACGAAACGGCCCTCTTTCTGATGCTTGATCTCGACAATGAAACCCGACGCGCAGATTTTCAAAGGCTACTAGCCGACGCTTCAAAGCCGACTTATCGTGACGCACTGGATATTCTGAGCCGCGACGCGGAAGGGACCTATTTTATTTATCGCTTTTCTGACCCAACCTATCTCGCGGCGGAAACGCTCTTACGGGCGGTTGCGCAACACCAAACAAAACCCCAACGCTGGCTGGACCTTTGTGGAGGTTCCGGTCATTTGACACGTGTGTTTGACAACATAAATCCTGATCACAAAAATGACTGCTGCAATGTGCTTGTCGACGTAACCTTCTGGAAACTGTGGCTTGCTACTCGATTCACCGCTCCAAGATGCACACCGGTCTGCTGCGATGCCAACCATCCACTACCAATGGTCGATGACATTTTTCAAATGATTCTGCTTTCGGACGCATTCCCCTACATATGGCACAAGCGGCTCTTGGCGAACGAGATGACCCGGGTCACCGATTCCGATGGCCTGATTGTCATGCCTCACCTTCACAGTGCTCTCGGTGACAACATGTCAGCCGGAAACACGCTCGCGCCCACGGCCTATCGAGACCTGTTCCAACAGTTCCAACCAAGACTCTTCAGTGACAACCGAATACTGTCAGATGTTCTCAATAATCGAATACTTGACCTCTCGCAATCGATGTCACCAAGCGAACTCGGCACAGAACCAGCCCTGACACTTATCGCGAGTCGTAACAAGAATGTCTTTCGTAAATACGAAGTTCCAGAGCCACCGCCCATCTCGGGCGAACTTAGAGTCAACCCGCTCTATCAAATTTCCCACCAAGATGGTTGTTCCGTTTTAACCTTGGTCTTCCCATCACCCGAGTACGAAGAGGAGTTCCGCGCGGTTCGAGATTATCTTCCCAAGACGATTACATTGAACGGTTCAATTAACTCAACGGTTACACCGAAGACGCGAGGATATGACAATGCGGAACTTCGACGACGGAAAATCCTATTGGACCTGCCACACCACTACTACTAGCGGCTAGTGTTCGAATTCAAGGTGAGCGGTCACCGGATAATGATCAGACGGATATCGACCTTTATCATGGTCTATCACCGTCTCTATAGAACGAACAGAGAACGGTCCGTCAACCAAGATCCAGTCAATTCTGCCTACATCCCAGTCCACGGGCGGACCAAATTCGCTCAATGTGAAAGCCGGCCCCTGCCGCTGTTCTGCGATTACCCACGCATCCAATAATCCGTCCGCGGTAACCGCCCGCCAAGTTGCACTTGTCTCTGCTGGAGCATTGAAATCCCCTGTGACAATTACAAGGCTATCGTCAGGAAGAGCAGCCATTCGCTCAACGATTAGATTCGCCGATTCGAGTTGCCGTTGCCCCTGCCTGATCGTCAGGTGGGTATTGTAGAAATATACAGCCCGACCAGTCGTCACATGATGAAACCTTGCCCACGTCACAATCCTTCCAAACCGACGACGACGACCGCGAATCTCTCGAATCTCAGGTGGCGTATCTGGCGTTTGTGACAACCAAAAGTTTCCCGATTCAATAGGACTTAATTCGGCATGCCGATAAAAAATTGGCGTGTACTCGCTTAGTCCTTCACCACCGTTCAGGCCACGATCGATACCAAGCCAGCGATAGTGTGGTAGGACATCTTCTAAGAACTCGATCTGTTCTCGAACAACTTCCTGTAATCCAATTATGTCTGGCCCCCGGCGCCGGATCAGATCGGCAACGAATTCTTTTCGATTCGGCCAACTATTTGCACCGTCATCCACATTCGCCGTTCTAAGATTAAACGTCATAACCTCAAGACCAACTACAACAGCTTGAGGCAGATTACTGCCCCCAACCACTACAGTGGCTGCGATCACTGCAACACTAAAAAGACTGTTCGAAATTCGTGGTGCCATGCGGAACCTAGTTTCCAAGATTCTGACCCGAAGTCATATCAGGATCTCCGACGACACTCAGCTGCGGTCATGTTCATTGTTAGTCAAATGTCAAAGACATCCAGGAGAAGCGGCAATAGCGTGTCCATTCGTGCAAGGGTTGAAGAATCCGGTGACAGGCCATCAACGAAGCCGTGCTGCTTGAGATTGTCAAGTAATCCCAAGCGAGTAGTGACGACATGGACCGGTACGTCCCACGACGCTCCTTCACCGCTGACCAACGCCGGAGGCTGATGGTCCCCGATTAATATCAGAACAAGATCTCTATCAGCACGCAATCGCAGGTATCCACCTATCGTTTTGTACGCATAACCTAACGACTTGACGTAACTCGGCCCCAAATTTAACCAGTCTGGATAATCCGCCCAAGAACGATCTAGCTCAACTTGATCGTAAGGGCTGTCACCCAACAACCGAGTCCAGTCTGGCTGATAGGGAGGCGTTGGAACAAACGGTGCGTGTGTGGTCACTGTCGGGAAAAACACAAACGTCGGTCGACGGGCTTCTTGGGCTATCTCAAGTGAGTCAATTCGCGCTAAGGCAAACTGGTCGTTCAGATCCCACCATCCGAACGGAGGCCCACGATAATCCAAACGAGCAAGGTCGTAAATTTCATCAAACCCATAAAACTCCCCCTGCGGCCAAGAACGCTGTATTCCAGGCATAACGGCAACCGTTCGATATCCATGGCGTCCAAATACCTTGACCAACGTGTCACGGTCCTGTGCCATTAGTCGCTTGTTAGTTCCAGGGTCACGAACTTCCGTACCAGAAAGTAGGCTGATATGAGCCAGCCACGATTCACCGCCAAAGGTTGTTGATTCAACGCGACCAGACACCACCGTACGTCCCGTGTCCGTGATGTCAGAAGCAAACTGCTCGCGGCTGTCGGCAAGGTCACTAACAAATTCAGTGCGATCCCAACTCACCGTACCGTACGATTCAAGAAAAATAAGGAACACATCGGCCCCGGACACTCCTGACAAATTTGACTGCAGTGAGACCGGTGGGGCCAACGACCGTACACCAGCACCGGTCATTTCATAAACCAGTTCACTCAGTTCTTCCAAATAAGCTGACGTAACCGGAGCGGCCACCTGAATCCTCTCTGGCACTCTGGCACCAACGTTCTGCGCAACAGCGACAAGAAGCACGACACCCGCACAGACACTCAGAACGAGACGCGGCCCCAAAGAAGGTGCCGCCGAGACTACACATGCCAGTGCCCATCTCACCACGACATAAAGTACGGCGGGCACGAATAGCAGGGCGGCAATAAAACCGACCCGCAAGAAAGGATCAGCCACTGCCGAAAACATCGCACCCACATTAGGAATATGTTGGAGGTCCCAAAATAAATTTATGTCGCGCCCGTACAGTGACCGAGCCGTGACTTCCGCATAACGGCCGAGAACCAGAACAACCCAGAACGCAGACATAACTCGTAAAGCCACGACTGACCGAGTTGCTCTCCAACGCCATGTAATCATCAAGGCCATTACCAAGACCGCCAGTTCGGCTGAAAGTTCATTCGTCACTCGGATGCCGAAGGTCGGCCAAATATTGGTAAAAGTCACTGACAGGTTGAGCAAGAGCAACCCCACGACCAACCAAACCCCTGCCAAAGGTTTCATGCTTTTCTTCTTCTCCCAGGAACACTAAATGGTAGACCTGCTCCACCTACGGCAAGTGCGAACAAACCGCCAAGCACTGGTAGACCGTAACCATTAGTCAAGTATCCAAAGGTAAATATGATACCCATGGCAAAGTGAAAGTTGATTATCATGAGAAGTGCGAGTGTCGCAGCTAATTGGACACGGTGGCCAAGGATGAACGCTGCACCCGCGGCCAGTTCTCCTAGGGGCACCAGATACGCAAACAGGCTTGCGCCTGGAATAGCCACAGTCTCGAGGTACCATCGACTTAACGCCGGCGCCGATCCCAACCACCCGTCCAACTGAGCCAGAAGGATTCCTTCATCCGAGAACCAGGCTGTTTTTCCCCAACCCATGAGAATCAAAAACACACCCAGCAGAACTGATAGTCCTCGCAACCCAACCTTCATGGACCCTCTTTTCACGGTGTGGAATTTTATCGACCCAACAAATGCCTACCGACATTGTAGCTGCACTCGTCGCGCAACAGAATGCAGATTACGACACCTTACAGAAAGATTTTCACCTAACGGGCACCTTCCGCCTGTGATCAAGAAACTTTACCTGGACTGCGAAGCACCGATATCGCCAAAATCAGAAGAACATGTCTGCTCGTTTTAACCTTAAAGAGGTCAGGAGCTACTACGACCGCCACACGCCAGAATTCGTGACCCGTGGTCAAGGAGGACCTCTTGGCGCGATCCATCGAGCGGTCTGGGGCCCAGGAATCCATAATCGCGAAGATGCGTTTCGCTATGTGGAACATCAGATAGGGGACCGGCTTGGCACTTTGACCGAAACGAACACTCTGAGCCAACCCCACGTAATCGACCTCGGTTGCGGAGTTGGTTCTAGTCTATGCACCCTAGCTGAGCGTTTAAATATCCGCGGCACTGGAATCACACTAAGCCCTGTCCAGGCCCGCGCAGCCCAACAACATATCTCCCGCTTAGGTCTGTCCGACCGGATCCGATGTATTGAAGGCGACTACTGTAATCTACCGAAAGACTGCGACGTAGCCGATCTGGCCTACGCCATTGAGTCGTTTGTACACACCCCGGACCCAACACGCTTCTTTCGGCAGTGCGCCAGTCAGGTCCGCACCGGTGGTCTACTAGTGGTGTGTGACGATTTCAGGGGTTCTAACGACAGTGCAACCGGCCAGCGGGTCGTAGAAAAATTTTGTCGGGGATGGCACATCAACTCGCTCATGAATCCAATCGATTTTCGAAACTTAGCCGCTAGCCAAGGTTTTGAGCATCTAGAAACTGTCGATCTTACGCCGCATCTTGAAATTGGTCGTCCTCGAGACAGGTTGATCGCGCTCGGGATTTACTTGTTTGGCTGGATTCCAACGGTAGCCGATCGATTCGATTATCTGTTGGGAGGAAATGCTCTTCAAGTCTGTCTCTCAAAAGGTTGGGTTCGATACGAACTCGCCGTGTTTCAGCGAGTCGGATAGAGTGTTATGCGATGACTGAGTTGTTAGACCATTCATGGCAATCAATGACCACCGCAGAAGCCCAGGATATCAGCCAGGCTGACCCGGTTGTGATTCTTCCAATAGCTGCTATTGAACAACATGGCCCACACCTACCACTGTCCACCGACCTCGACATTGGCATAGGCATTCTAGACAAAGCATTCACATATCTACCGTCGCACTTCCCAGTATGGGTCCTACCAGCCCAAGTCGTTGGAACTAGTGCAGAACATCTGACTTTTCCTGGAACCCTCAGTATCGACGCCAACCTACTGGGCGACTTAATTTGGGCCCAAGGAAAAGCGCTCACGCGATCAGGTATTCAACGTCTCCTTGTAACCAACAGCCATGGGGGCAACCGTCAAGCAATAGATGCCGCGGCACTACGACTTCGACGGGAACTAGGCCTACTGGTCATCAAAAGCAACTACTTCCTCTTGCCGCGACCAGAGGGCGTAACGCTCCCCGATGCTGAATGGCGCCATGGACTTCACGGAGGAGCCGTTGAGACCGCAATGATGTTGCATCTCAGGCCTGATTTAGTCCGAACGCAGCAACTGCCCGATACACCATCACTGGGAAAACTTTTAGAGCACACACTTAATCATGTCGACACGAGCAACGAAGGCGCGTCACTGGCGTGGTTGGCAGAAGACCTGCATTCCTCTGGTGTCGCTGGCAACTCGACACTGGCCACCGCGTCCATCGGCAAACACTTGGTGGATGGCTATGGACGAATGCTGTCAGAAATCATTCGAGACACCAAAGATTTTCCACTCGATCGCTTGATGAATGACGATCGAACGAAATAGCGAGAGCTACTTCCCTGAAATTGCGCCAGACAACATCTCGCCCAACCAGTGCCCAGACCGCTGAACCTTCGCTTTCACATACCGCTGGTTATGAGGATTGAGCGTTCCATACAGTGCCTCTCGCTCGACCACTTCAATCCCACTCTCGCGGACGGCCCGAACCTTTTCAGGATTGTTTGTTAGCAATTGAATGCGCCGAACATCAAGGTGACGAAGCATCTCAACAGCAGCGTCGTATCGCCGCTCATCAGCACCAAAACCTAGCATACAATCGGCATCAACCGTGTCCAGGCCCTCTTGCTGGAGAGCATAAGCGCGCAGTTTGTTCCCTAGACCAATACCTCGACCTTCCTGAGCCAAGTACAAGAGAACCCCGCCGCCGCGTGAACTGAAAACGCGAAGGCTTCCCTGTAGTTGCTCACCGCAATCACAGCGAAGACTTCCAAATAAGTCACCGGTGAGACAAGCTGAATGAATTCGGACGGGAATCGGGTCAGGCCAGTTGCTACGATCGCCAATGATCACGGCGACGTGCTCGAGAATGCCGTTAGCTTCTCGAAAGGACATAAAACGGGCGTTCTCCGCCTCTCGCAGTGGAACAGGGCCGTCACTGACGTGGGTTACCTCAACACGGACGGCACTTGCCATGGCATCAATCTGTGACGTCGTCACCGACAACACAGCCCCACTATCCACTAATTCTCGAACATCGCTGGCAGTCGACTCACCAACCGTTACAGCAACCACCGCAGGTATCAATCGTCCCAACCTCGCCATCGTCAAACCGCCAACCTCAGGAGGAGATGCCTGACGAACATCAACTGAACCTATTCGGTAATTACCGGTGGAACTGGAAAGATTCAGAATCTCATCGGGAGTCACGGGACCACTGAGAGCTAAACTTACGGCAGCTCGACCATGGTCCGGGCTTGTCAGCCCCATGGCTTCAGCACGATATCCCGTCACCACTAAGCAAATTCGCCCATCACCGATGTCCTGAATTTGTTTTAAATTTTTAGGACTTAAGCCTTCGACAGTAGCCAACAACACCGTACACGCGTCGCCGTCGTCCCCCAACGCTCTGACGCAAAGGGGACGTCCTCTCTGGAGATCGAACAATCCACGTTCCGCTTCGTGCATACTGTCAGCCAATCAACAATAGGAGTTTACCTTGACTAGCCCCATAGACGAACAGACCGCATGGAATTTGGTCCGTGCCACACCTCAAGGACTAAGCGAGGGTCAACCCCGAATCCACCTACCCAATGATCCCAGTCCAGACGTCTGGTTGCAAGTCACACCTGCCGGGCATTGGACGACCTCGGCAACACCAACGCCCGAGGCCAAGGTCTTGCTCGACCTGTATCTGCCACTCCAAATTCAGGCTACATTTACCATGGCCCAGATCGGACAGAGTCTTGATGGTCGAATAGCAACCGAAACGGGAAAGTCTCATTTTATTACAGGACCCGCCGATATCATTCACTTACACCGTCTTCGTGCTTTGGTTGATGCCGTGGTTGTCGGCGCCACAACGGTCGCCGCAGACGACCCCCGTTTGACAGTTAGAAAGGTTCCAGGAGAAAGCCCCGTCCGCGTTATCCTGGACCCCACTGGTCGACTGACGCCAGACAAGCACGTATTCTCGGACGCTGAAGTACCCACTCTACACGTTTGTCGCGAGGCTACCCCTACAAAGATCGACCAGCAAAACCGTAATGTCTCAGTAGTGACTCTACCTGTTAACAGAGAAGGGCACTTTAAACCGTCCACCGTAGTCGAAGCGCTACGTGGACGAGGCCTTAACCGCGTGCTTATCGAAGGAGGCGGAGTAACAGTGTCCAGTTTTCTTCAGGCTCAGGTCCTTGAGCGTCTCCACGTAACAATTGCACCGCTAATAATTGGTTCTGGAGTCGCGGCTTTCAGATTGGACCCGATCAGTTCACTCGAAAAAGCCTTACGTCCTGAATATCAGCTTTTTCGTCTCGGAAACGATCTCTTGTTCGATTTCGATCTGAGCAAGATCAAGACGGAGACAAACACTTAACGCTCGCCTAATCAGGCGCCTGAAAGTGTGTCGTCTTTGCGCCCATTGCCAACACGATACTACCTGGCAGCGTCGATAGTAAGACAAGGAGTCCATAGGCAACCGAAATGGCCACCCCATCGACCGGTGCTAGCCCAACGCTCCCCCACAATATCGCAGCAAATCCCTCGCGCACACCCCAACCCGCAATAGTGACCGGAATCACCATCGTGACCAACACTGGGGACACCAGAGGAAGCAACACGAAGAAGGGTGTTTCAATTCCAATGGTTTTGGCAGCTATAACGAAAGTTACTACATAGGTCGACACCACCACGACAGAAACCACAAACTGCAAGGGAAAAGTCTTTTGTGTAAACAGAGCGGTTCGGGCATCTCTTATGAGGGACCCCATCACCGAACCGTCTTGACCGTACCGTTTCAATGTCCAGCTACCGACACCGATAACGCCAATAACAGTTGCGCCGATTCCAAATTTCCACTGCAGACCAATTCCAAGCGGTAAAAACAAGACCGACAATCCTGCGACAATGCCCATGACCACCTGACCCGATGCCCGTTCAAGGATCACAGCTCGAACCGCTGGTCCACGGGCGGCCGTAAATACGACTTGGGAGCGGGCGTGCCGCCACGCCCGTGACACATCTCCAACCACTCCTCCCGGAATTACTTGATTGAGAAACATGGCTAGGTAGTATTCCTGCACGGCCACAGAAAAGGGCAAGTCGATCCCAAGACAACCCGCTGTAAATCTCCATCGCCATGCCGAAACTAAAACTTGTACAAGAGACAGGAGCAATGCTGCACTCACCCAAGCCGGCTGCATCCGCCCCAAGCGGTTCGCGACCTCCCCAACATCTAGCCACACTGCTAGTGCAACCATCACCGCGAAGCTGACACACAAACGAATTATCCAAAAACGAAAGCCGGACAACACGCGCCAGGTCATATAAGGTCCATCGGCAGCGCAAGCAGGTCGACGTGACCAACCGTTAGGCCCACATCACGCCTCGTTAAATCATGCCGGCGCCGACCGGCCCAAGCCGCAATGGTTGCCTCTTGTTTAGGCAGTTCCTCGGTGGCCGCCTGCTCCCATCCGTCTACGAGCGAAGACGCGAGAACACTGTGTTCATTACCAAGTTGCCAGGGACTAGGACGACACCAAACCCGATAGCCAATTTCACGAAAGCACGCCTGCGCAACATCGCCCGCCAAGGGGCCCAACGCTGGACCAAGCCCTTTATCTCTACTTTGATGCCTATTAACTGCATCTTGAACCATGGCGTCACCACAATCGAAACTGTCCCACTCAATACAACCGTTGTACGTAAGAGCAAAGAGGACACCACATTCCGCAGACCGACATGCTTCTGCCAAGGTTCGTAGCCACGTTTCCGATACCAAATCAAGCAATGCGGCCCCAGTGACGAGATCGGCATCAGCAACCGACGCGATACCATCTGTGGCAATATCCCCACAGAGACTAGCCACGCTCTGCACTCGATCCGGCTTCTTCACACATCGAAGAAGTCCCTCGTCATGATCGATCAGCGTCCACCGCATTGGCTTCGGAAGGTGCGGCGCAAGATATCTCAGATTCGATCCGGTGCCACTAGCCAAATCAACGACTCGGGACCAACCTCCAGTCCGCGCTGCAGCTGCCATAATAGGTAGTAAGGTCTCCGACCGTGCTTTGTGGTCAACCGGTTCACGCAGCGCCAGCCACTCATTGTCAAACGACTCCCAGTCATTAGCTTTCGTCACGTCGCAAACAACTCCGAGAGCACCTCGTCAAATTGTCGCGCCGCCTGACTCCAGTCCGGTAAAGCGGCACCGTATTTTCTCGCGGCTTTCGCTAAACGAAGACAATGAGCCCTATCTGTTAGAAGGCTAGAAAGTGCCGCGCCTAATAACTGGTCGTCACCAGGCGGAACCAGAATAGCTGCATCCTGTGACACCGTCTCAGGAATTGCCCCAGCCGTCGTGCTAACAATCGGAAGTCCGCGTACCAGTGCCTCTGTAAGGACCATGCCGTAACCCTCATCGTAGGACGGAAGGACAAACACCGAACTCGAGTGGTAGAAGTCGTCAAGCACCCGGGAATCAGATTCCCCGACGAACCGTATTCTGTCCGTAAGGCCTGCCGCGGCTGTTTGTTGCTGCACGGCCTGTGCATAGTCGGGGTTACGGACCAGACTACCCACACAAACGCAGTTCCACGAAATCTCGCGAAGGGTTGATAACGAACGAATGAGAACATCGTGACCCTTGCGGGGAACAAGAGTTGCTACACACAGGATCTGAGGACTCCCAGTATCATCCGGCCCTACCGCCTCCGGGGCCGGATCGGTCCCTGGACATACAACAGACACTCGTTCAGATGACACGCCGTAGTCGGTAAGACGAAGGGCAGTGGTCGGGCTAGTTACCACCACACGGCGACAAAACGAAAGCGCCGCCTGTTCCAATTCGGCCAATCGCAGGCGCCGTGCTGTGTCTAGTCCAGTCTCGTCAGCTAACGGGTGGTGGACCAACCCGACTAGGGTAAGCCGTGTTCTATGTAACTGCAACGGCTCTGGCAATCCTCCCATTGCCAAGCCGTCAATCACAACACAAGAGTGAGCTGGCAAATTCTCCAAAACACGAGTCAAACTGTCTCGCGCTTCTCTGTCAGGTCCAGGAAATATTCCAGACAACTCGTGAACGACCACAGACCACTCCAAGCACCTGAGACCATCCACGATTCGAGAGTCGTATAGATAACCACCTGTCCGTTGGTTGATCGGTCCAGGGACGACCACATGGAGTTGTTTCGGTTTCACACCGACCCTTCGTAACTACCCCACGCCAGATGAGATTCTCGTAACGTAACGCAAATCGCTGTCATACCACGGCCGCGTTCACCAAGATCGCCAACGCGAACTGCCTTAGCCAGTCGATCAAAAACAAAACGGGCCAGCACTTCTGTAGTGGTGTTCTTGCCGGCAAAAGTTGGATCTTCGTCCAAATTTGTATAGTTCAAATCTTCCAATGCTGACTTCAATTGAGCAGTGGCCAACCCAATGTCGACAACAACTCCGTCCTCGTCCAATTCTGGTCTACGAAATGTTGCATCGACGACAAACGTCGCACCATGAAGTCGCTGGGCTGGGCCGAAGGTATCCCCACGAAAACTATGGGCAATCATGAAATGGTCACGCACGGTTACGCTATACACGGTTTAGCTCCTAAAGGGCTCGGATATGTGATTCGATGGCACAAAGTGTCCGATGAACTCATGCTTAATGCAGCTAACACATTAGGCAGGTCTTCAAACTGACTCTCGCCGGTAATCAAACACTCCAACGCCGGATCACGAAGCAATGTGAGAGCCAGTAAAGATCTTCGATCAAAATCCCATCTCGGATTCTGCAGCGGCGGAATGAGCGACACTTGACTACTCCGAATGGTGAGTCGCTTCGAATGAAAAGCCTCACCAAGCGGCAGATCAACTGTGTTAGCTCCATACCAACTTACATCCACAATGGTTGATTCCACACCCGCAACGGACAACGCGGTCACCAAACCTGCAGGTTGGCCACTCGCGTGAACAACAACGTCCGCTTGTGTTCCGGACGGTAAATCTGTGACAAATCGCAACTCCAAGTTTCTTGCGATAGACTGCCGAGAATCATTGGTATCGACCACCGTAACTTCTACGCCTGGAATTTGACGACATAACCAAGCGACAAGAAGACCAACTGCACCCGCTCCAACCACAACAACTTGGTCACCAACGGACGGGTGCCCATCCCAGACGGCGTTGATGGCCGTCTGCATATAGGCGGCAAGCACCGCACGCTCCGCTGGCACGTCCTTTGGCACAGAAGTGACCGCACTCTCAGGAACACAATAGAGGTCTTGATGTGGGTAAAGACAAAACACAACTTCTCCAACCAACGACTCTGGTCCGGCTTCAACGACGCCAACATTGATATAGCCATACTTGATCGGGGCTGGAAATTCACCTTCCTGAAATGGAGCTCGCATCGACTGAAATTGCGATGGAGGCACTTGACCTCTAAAAACTAATGACTCAGTACCGCGACTGATTCCCGAGTAAAGTGTACGTACGAGCACTTCATTCGTTCGCCTCATCGGCAATTCGGCATGCACAATCTCGCCGTGACCGATTGACTGGATCCAAAACTGTCGACTCGTCGTAGTATTCGACATACCGTCGTTGATGCTAGGACACGGACCTTAACCCATGACCAGTCTCCGCCACAATAAGTCGATTCGAAGGGTGGCAACGCTGGACCACCGATTACCGCTGGATCTGGCAGTTGGCTCAATATCTCTCATAACTGTAGTTATCACGACGACCTTAGTCTTTGACCTGTCAAACGCTTATCTCGTTCTCGCTGGATTCCAGTACATCGTGTTGACAGCACTAGTCTTAAGGGTTTTTCAGGGAAGCGAAGCCGGCCGAGAATTCGGAGTCGCCAACCGGGTGACTCTTACTCGGAGCACCTTGATATTCGCAGTATCAGCACTGCTCTTTGAATCCTCGCCTTTTAAGAACGAGGTCTACTGGTGGACTATCGCCCTGTCGACGATCGCCTTGATACTCGACGGCATTGATGGAATGGTCGCCAGGCGTACCCGTACAAACACGACCTTCGGTGCTCGTTTTGATATGGAACTCGACGCCTTCCTGATGTTGGCGCTGTCGATTCTGGTCTGGCAGACGGGAAAGGTTGGTCCTTGGGTTATCGGAATCGGCGCGTTTCGTTATGTGTTTGTGTTCGCGGGGTGGCTCTGGTCACCGCTAGCCGCAGAACTACCGCCCAGTCGCCGCCGCAAGACAGTTTGTGTGGTGGAGAGCATCGCACTGCTGGTATGTCTGGGACCAGTGATTCCGACCAACATCGCAGTCGGCGTGGCTGCGGGAGCACTGTTGCTACTCACTTACTCATTTGCAATCGATGTTCGCTGGCTGATACTACGAGAGTTCTCCTCACCCCCGTTAGCGACTTGAACTAATGGACCGCCCACACTAGGCTAGATTTACTTAGCTCGTCAACGTAACAGCATAACGGCTTCCATAATGGAGGGTGCCTTGATGAAGTCACTAACGTATCTAGGTTGGTTCTTTGGACTGTTCATTCCGCTAGGAATTGCAGCACAGAATCCAACAGTGGCACCAAGTGGCCTTCCCTGTGGTGAAGCCGTTGGAACTGTTCATTTCATTTGCAATCTAATTAGCCCTGAAGATCTGGCTGTAATTCCAGGTTCAGAATGGGTGATCGCTTCTGGCAATCGAGAGGGAGGGCGGATTCACTTGGTTAACGTCCAAAGCAAAAACGCAACAGTGCTCATTCCAACGGCAAAAACTGATGAGCGATTCGATTCCGAGACGTATCCGACATGCCCCGGACCACTCACTTCCGCCGACGGGAATAACTTCAGAGCCCATGGCCTCTATCTAAAACCTGGGCAAGGCGATATTCATACCTTGTACGTCGTGCACCACGGTAGCCGAGAATCGATTGAGATCTTTGATGTGCAGGTCGCAACAACCCCAACTTTGACTTGGGTAGGATGCGTCATTGCCCCTGGTCCTCAAGCGTTCAATGGTGTAGTCGGTCTTCCTGATGGTGGCCTTGTTGCAACGAGTCCAAGAACAGGCGACGTATGGGAATGGGAAATTCGTACGGGATGGACGCGTGTGCCAGGAAGTGAAGACACCACACCCAACGGGCTTGAGGTCTCAGCAGACGGGCACTGGCTGTATATTGCTGGTTTCAGCGAAGCAAAACTGACACGACTATCACGAGGTCAGACGCCGGTTCAAAAAGAGGTCATAGAATTAGGATTTAACCCCGACAATCTGAGGATGTCTCTCGATGGTTCGGTTATTTTTGTAGCGGGTCCAGGAAATATCCAGACACCGCGAGAGCCGTTGAACGAAACATCGAACGTCGTAAAGATGAACCCTGATACATTGGAGCTTGAACAGGTCTTTCAGCACGCTCCTATTGAAGGATTCGTAGCATCAACGACGGCCATTCAGATTGGAAATGAACTCTGGCTTGGGACTCATCGCGGGGAACGAATCGCCTATTTTTCTCTACAGTAACCGCTGCTGCGTTCAACTCTTCCCGTCACATTCACTTCACGGTCCCAACTGCACTGCTGCGAGCCAACTCAACGATTCTTTGCTTGTCGCGTGGAAGAAGCAGTCGTTGGTTTGCCAAGCGATCAGCCGCGGTGCTGACCGCCTGCACATATTCGGAATGAGTAGGATACCGTTCAGTCAGTGATAATCGTGAATCGCCGAACATCTCTCGCTCAGTTTGATTACTGGCAAAAGGAATAAACGAACCGGTCCCGCCGCACTGTCCGCCTTCGCCGAAACCTTCCCGTCTTAGGTTCCAACCGGTATAGGTACCAATCGCTGCTGATAAATTCGGATGGCGTATGCCATCCACCATATTTCCATCAGTATTCACCCTGCCTACCAACACCGTATACGCCTTGCCATCCTTTGGAGGCAAGACCGTGTGTTCATGGACATGAAGAGGGTTATAGCTTGCCGAATATTCAACATTGGGAATCTCAGGAAAGCCCAACTTCGCGGCAGACACCAATCCCCTATTCTTTACCGTTGGAAAGCGGCTTGCCGGAGGTTCCACGCCGTCGACCACCCATTCGTGTAACGCCAGCGAAAGTGCCAGCCGAATCTCTGCCAACGCCATGGGATTATTCAGGTTCTGGCAAATTCCTCGGTTGGGTATCGCCTCGTGAACGCCGCGACCACCGCCGTGTTGAGTTCCCGCTATCAGGTAGACACGAACGTTGTCTGGCAATTCGATGTGACCACCCATAGAATCCGTCACTATCAATGACGACCGCGCCTGCCAGAGCTCGGCTTCACCGTCACTATGAATGATCTTCGGACACGTATTTGACGAGACACATCGCTCAAGCAACCCGTCCGTTCGACCAGTAATTGAATCCGTCAGCGTCGTGTATGTAAAGGGAAACTGGTCACCCGGGAAAACATGGTCTTCGTGTTGCTTCTGCCATCGACCAGGTTGCGAAAACTGATAATTGGTAAAAGTCTTTCGTGACCCAGCAATATTTGGATGGATGCCATCAAAAACGATCCGGCCCGACACATCTTCATTAAAACCTTGGTACAGAAAGTCCCTTAATACCCGTCCGCTCTGTGAAATGCCAAGGGACAACGCTGCAGTCGGCAACCCCTCAAAGGCAAGAGGGTTTTCATGCCCGACATCATCACGTTCCTCATAGCGGAGGAACGAAATAACGTCTCGCATCGCCACGAACCCAAGCCCCATGACAATCGGATCCCGCGCCTCATAGATAAACTCATAGATAGCCCCACCATCAAAGCCGTCTGGTCGTGTGATCTGAATTTGTTCGGCGTCAGCGAACTTCCAACTGAGCCCATCCGGTGTCAACCGTGGCGATGACTGATTTCGTCTGACCGTTAATTTCGCCTCGCCGGGATCGAGTGTGGCCGCAGGATATGAAAGAGAGCCCGTCGATACAGTTTTGGCATCATTGAAAATAAACTCTTCAAGTGCCGGTCCGACGATGGGCGATCCATCATTGTTCGTAGCAATAGGTAGGAACGGCACAATATTCGTCTCAGTTGGCGAAAGGTCCCCTTGCCAACCAACTCTCACAAGCGCCAGTCCCATTTCGAGTAGTGCGGGTTCTGCTGCACCCGACCCTCCACGATTCGATACCGTGTGATACACAACATGGTTCCAGCGACTCATATCAAGCGGTCGATAAATCTCAACTGTTGTGCTGTATTCGACGTGCCCCCGATCGTTTATCGGTGCTTTATCAAGGTTTACGATGCCACGATGACGAGGATCATTCGGGTCCACCTCGGCATAGACAATGCCTCGTAGTCGCTCGTATTGCCCAACACTGCCAAATCGTTCGCCACCAAGGGCAGGCGACTCCACCACCTCCACATCAACCCGGGTAACCTGCGCCCATGAGTGAGTCGGCAGTAGCCACACCCATACCATTGCCCAGCATACAACTGGAAAAACTCTCATCTTTATGTAGTCTCCAAACATATTCAGGCGAGAGAAAGGTGCCACTATCCCGACAGATTAAGGCCGGGACAGTGGCTTTCAAGATCTTGAGTGCTTCTAAAGCGAACCACAACACACCGCGCAGACGTCAGGCAATAATGACCGTTCGCGGTAGTTGATTATTCTGTTCAAGAAAAGTGTGTTTAACTTCAAGTTCCTCAGCCGTTGGTTGGACCACACCATTAGCATCTGTCGCACGAGACGTAACCGTGTGCTCACCTGGTGTCGCACCGTTCCACGTGTAGTTGAAAAATTTCCACGCATACTTTTCACGCATCATCGCTGGGTCCAGTGTCGCCGGCTGCCACGGTCCGTCATCAATTTTTACTTCGACTGACTCTAGTGGTGTGCCATCATGCATCACAACACCGAAGATATTGTGAGCACTGCCTGTGTTCGTGACCCGTGCGATAAACGACTTGATGCGCATGGTCGAAATAGCGGTTTCCTTCCACTTCATTTCACCATTAACCATCTCGCCTTTCAGTGTCCGGTAGTGCCGAGCCTGGTATTTACCAAGGTACTGGTCCTTCTGGACATGAATTTCAGACAGGAATTTCACATTTGGCGCACCATACCAACCCGGCACCAACAACCGGAGCGGTCGTCCTTGGTGGGCAGTTAAAGGCTCACCGCCTAAGGCATAGGCGAGTAGCGGCTCATCGGAGAGGGCTTGGTCACGTTCAAGGCTGCGGCCATACTGCTGGTCTACGGTGTAGGTCCGTCCTCGAAACTCGACCTCTTCATCACCGTGGTCAGCGCCAAAAAACACGAATTCACGTGCTTCGGTCTGCACCCCAGCTCGTTCGAGCACCGCACGCAGCGGTACACCAGTCCAACGACCGTTACTGGACAACCCGTTCAACGGACCGCGATTGCCAGAACATTCGAACCCAAATACCAGTTCACGGCTTGGCATTGCACGCAGGTCTGCTATAGACAATGAGAGTGGCTCGTTGACCAATCCAGAAACACGTAGTCGGTAAGTTGCAGTGTCAATCTCAGGGTGGCCATAGTGCTGCGTCGTAAAAAACTGATCAATTGGAGTAAACGGACCATCAATGTGACGGACATCGATAATGCGTCGGTCCGGGCCACGAATTAGCGTAATCTCGTCAGGAAGGTCAGTGAACTCCATGAGGGTTTCGCCCTGCGCCAAGGCCGGAAACGCCCACTCTGGAACCCCAAGAGCTCCCAGTCCTGCCAATGCGAGACTCCCTTTGAGAACATCGCGCCGAGTGCTCTGTTTAGTCATCTTGGTGCCTTTCGAAAAGGTAAATGAGCTCACGCCTCAATCTGTTGTGTATTAACCTATGGCCTGCAAACAAACACAATATACTCAGTGCCGTTAGCGACCATTCAAAATCTTATAGCGGAACTATCTACATTCCCCCCGATCAT
>CAZUZW010000009.1:635-2064 GCA_964624855.1 uncultured Vicinamibacteraceae bacterium | reverse complement strand
CCAACTTATAATAAGTGAATTAAGAGAAAGAGGCTTCAAGGCAAGTTCTAATTACTGAACCTCTCGTAACTTGAGCAGCGAGGCCCACCACAACGAACCGTCCGTCGCTTGAATCTCATGACAAGAATCCTGTCCGAATTGACCAACTTTGACAATTTTAGTGTGACTCAACAAACACAGTCTCAACTCATGAGATAGGTTATTTTCCAGAAACTCAGCCAACCGCTCGTGGTTTCCCAATCGAGTCTCGGGATAATTCATCACAAGGCACGGGCCGCGTAAGTGTTCTTGAATTGGTTGATAAACAGAAATATCTAGATAATTTCCCTGAACTAGATGCAGACGACTTGGGTCAACAACTTTCTTCTTGCGCAGGCGATCTCGGCAGCTAACCGCATGGTTGAAAAGTATTGGGTCGTACTCGATACCTAAGACCTGATGGGTGGAAGCAAGATGCGAGAAACCCATCGCAACTCGGCCATCACCCATTCCTGCATCGATAACAGCAACAGAAGCTGCCCGCTTCCACCACTCGTGATCCAGTAGCCAGTGCACGGCTTCGTTGATAACGTCAACAGGGGTGGGAACCCAGATGCCCACACCCGTCCGGTAAATTGGCAAACTCAGTCCCACTGAAGACTGTGACCGAGCAAAAACCGCCTTTAATTGCGGAACAGACATTGAATAATTTGAAATGTTGCCGCCTAAACGATTTCATCCGAGTTCGGCCGTAGCTTACTCCCGATATAGGATTAATCAAGAACATTCGGTGCCAGCCAATTGATTTTGATTCATTAAGGAGAACAGTGCCCGACATTGCCCCGCTTTCTTTTCTGGCAGTAACATGAGTGAAAATTTAAGACCTACAACCCATATACGGGAGAGAAAAATGCTGCGGCTGAGCCTTATTGTTACCTTGTTCATCGTATCTTTGTCCTGGATTTAACCTGCGGGAGCTCAAACACACACTGCCACCCACGTCAGTGCCGCTGACGTCACAGCAACGCTGAAGCAAGGCGAAACAAGACTTGCAGAAGAGAACCGATCGATAAGCGACTTGGTCATTCGTCACTCCGACGTGGGTGAAGGCAATCTCGGCGTGTCAGTGGTTCAACGAACCGCTCGACGCGCAGGAGGCGAACTCAGGGGTATCGCCCATGTCGAACTCGACGAGATTTATTACGTGGTGTCTGGAAGCGGGACACTCGTCACCGGCGGAATGCTGGATGACAAGCGAGAGACGAATAGCGACCTACTTGGCCCTATGGAGATTGGAATGATGCGAGGCGGAGAGAGTCGCCTTATGAATCCCGGTGACATCGCGATCATCCCAAAAGGCGTGTCTCATGCGTGGAGTGAGATCACAACCGATACAATCGACTATCTGGTCTTTCGTAATGACCCTGAGAAGGTAATGCAACTGAAGTAG
>CAZUZW010000009.1:0-625 GCA_964624855.1 uncultured Vicinamibacteraceae bacterium | reverse complement strand
TCCCTCAACGCTGCATGTCGTTAAAGGCGGGGAGCACGGTTTCTCCAAGCTGACACCAGCCAACGATGAAATCGTCAAAAAGGTGATGGAGTTCTTTGACCGGCAGTTCAAGTCTGAGGGCGACCGTTAGGGGCAGTGCTCAACCCCTGAAGTTCGCAAGACTCTCAGCCGATGTTGCCATAATCAACCGGGGCAGATAATAAGTAACATGCGTGGAGTGAATTCACATCCGATAGAATCGACTATCTGGTCTTACGCAATGACCCTGAGAAGGTAATGCAACTGAAGTAGCGTCGGCAATGTCGACGAAAGAACACTTCGACAGCGCTCAAGGAAGCTGTAACGCGATGAGTTTCGGCGGACTACCACCAACAGTGAGCGCAATGTACTGCTTGTCATCGACCATATAAGTCATGGGAGTTCTAATAGCTACAGCTGGAAGGTCAACCGCTCCTAAGATTTCACCTGTGTTCTTGTCGTAGGCCACTAATCTAGGTCCATCATTACTACTACCAGTGGTTAGCGCAGTAATGAGAAGGGTACTCGTCAGTAGTGGCCCGTTGATCACACAGTCGCCCAACGGCGGAAGATTCAACTCACGAAGCAACGGATGGTTGCGATAACG
>CAZUZW010000008.1:0-73526 GCA_964624855.1 uncultured Vicinamibacteraceae bacterium | reverse complement strand
AAGGTGCGATCGGCACACATCCTTCCGTCGCAGAAGCAGCCGTCGTTGGTTATCCCCATGACATAAAAGGTAATGCGATTTACGCATTCGTTACTCTGAAGACAGGTCAGACAGCAACTGACGAGATGAAAGCAGAAATCGTAAAAGCCGTTCGGGCAACTATCGGACCACATGCTTCTCCGGAAAAAATTCAGTTTACCGAAGGTGTACCGAAAACTCGGTCTGGCAAGATCATGCGCCGTATCTTGCGTAAGATTGCCGAAGGCGACGTAGACGACTTAGGTGATACCAGTACGCTGGCCGATCCGAGTGTCGTAGAGTCTTTGGTTAGTGGGCGTGTGTGACCTTCTGAACCGCCGGAGCATGGGACTCTCTAGACTTTACGGTCTGTTGGTTGGTTCGCTCATGGCTGGCTGGCTGCTTGTTCTACTGGCAACACATGCTGTTGATGTGCATGGACATCAACAAGCTGAAAACGCACAACTCTATGCATGCGCCGACACTATGCCGACTGATGTGCCAACGGTTGGCGTCACTCTCTGTGACGCCAGCCCTACATCAGAACTTGACTTGAGACGAGACTCCGACAACTTGCAGTCGCGCGACGGAGCACTGGTGATTGAAGTTGCGGAAATGAGCATAGCCTCCGAAGGCGGACTCCAACCTAGAGATTTGATCTACCGAGTAGGTGGTGTCGATGTCAAAAGTAGTGCCGCGGCGGCTGACCGCCTCTCACAAATAAACCCTGTCAGCGACACGATCATAAACTTCCTTCGGCAAGGACGCCCTTATCGCGTCAAACTCCGAAAGAATTGATTAAACATGCAGGTCACAAGAATCTATCGAACATTGTTGACAGTTGCCATGCTCCTTGCATTCCCTTCGGTTATAACACTCAATGATCAAACCGCCTTAGCTCAATCATCGGCTGTCGATCAATTTCGTCAACTTGATCGACAGGAGCCCAGGCTGCGCCAAGTGCTTCCCAATGCCGATGTCTTTACGTTTGAAAATGCCTCTCTGTCACATTTTAAAGCATACGCTGAAGATACAAATGGCAAGCGAACACTTGTCGGACTGGCTTTCTTCACCAACGAACTCGACCCAAGAATCTATGGGTACAAAGCTCAGTTCTGGATGCTAGTCGGCATGACCACAAATGGCGTCTTGACGGGCGTCTCAATTGACTACCACGCAGAACCATTCGGCTATTTCTCTATTGATCCGCCAGAATACAGCGAGCAATTCATAGGAAAAAGTATTCTTGACCCGCTTGAGGTGGGCCGTGACATTGATGCAGTCTCACGGGCCACGATCACGGTCGAGGCTGCCACACGAGCCATTCGTCAAGGATCGCGTCAATTGGTCCGTCAATTTTTGTCTGAGCGAAAATGAATTGGTTAAGTCGGCTAAGCTGCATATTTCTTGTCTATGTAAGCCTATTCACCAGCGTTGCACCCGCGACGGCTTCTCTGCTCACCAATCAACCTCCAGAAGAACAAACACTAACACTCGACGACCTCAATCAACTTGATGCTCTACTAGAAGAGGAAACTCAATCAGCGCCATCTCTACTCGACCGTCAAACAGCCATTGACGTAGCTGCTCTTGTATTCGTTTTGGCATTTGGTCTCGTTAGTTTTTTTCGCAAGAGCGACCACCTGAAAATAGTAAGCCTTCTTCTCTCAGTTATATATCTCGGTTTTGTTAAAGCCAGCCTGGTTTCCATAGTCGATATTTTCGGAGCAATCCGACTCAGTCTACCCTCCTTTTCCTACGCTATTTCTTACTACTTATTGATTGGCTTCACCGTTGGATCAACGGTGCTCTGGGGGCGTTTCTATTGTGGTCGTATCTGTGCCTTTGGCGCACTCACTCAGTTGATTGACCGTATCGTTCCTGATCGGTTTCGTCTCGAACTTCCTCCTGCAGTGGACCGCTGGGCGATTTATTTAAAGTACGTGATTCTGGTTGGCGCAGTGCTCTATGTTGTCACCGGTGGCGATACATTGATATATCGATATATTGAGCCATTCTGGATGTTCACGCTTAGCGGCAACACCATTATGTGGACCCTCCTAACTCTCTTGCTACTTTCAACCATCTTTATACGGAATTTATATTGCCGCTATCTCTGCTCGGTCGGTGCTGGTCTTGGATTGCTTTCCAACTTAACAGTCTTTCGAATCAAACGATGGAACGAGTGCAAGACATGCAAACTTTGCGAGAAGACCTGTGAATGGGGTGCGATCGAAGGACCAAAGATCCTGGCCTCTGAATGCGTCCGATGTGACGATTGCGAACGACTATATGCTGATGAAGAAAAATGTCCCCACTGGCTAATCCTCCTAAGACAGAAGGCTCATTTGGAGCCAAAGAATTAAAACCTGTCATGCCACAAAATTCCTAAGTCGGATTTCCATATGTCCTGGTTAAGACTAGGTCTTCTTACTTTTCTCCTGACACTCTCTCCCTTAGTTGTTCAAGCTCATCCGTTGTCCTTTACAGAAACCACCCTGACACTGAATGTTGACGGGACGTTCCAAGTCGACTTGATCTGCGACCTAGACGCACTGGCTCTAGGCGTCCCCCAAGACGCAGACGACGCTGCACTCTCAGCGACACTGAACGCCTTGTCTGCACCAGAGCTTTCCAGTCTCACAGAGCGCCTTCGGCAATTATTTCTCAGACGGGTTCGGGTACGTTTTGATGGAAATCCAGAGCCGTTTGATGTGACCTTTCCAGACTACGGCACCAGCCGAGCGACCGAGTCGGCCATCCCTACTGTGTTAGGGCTAACAGCCAGATTGAGTGGAACCGTTCCCACAGGGTCGCTGGAGGTTGAATTTTTTGCATCGCGATCATTTTCCGACGTCCACTTGACCATAATCGACCAGACTCGGGATGTTAGCGTACAGTCAATCCTAGAACGCGGCGCTAGAAGCGACCCGTTTCAGCTCACTGCCGACAGCGCGCTAACACCAAGTCGAGCAGGAACATGGCAGTATTTCCGACTCGGCTTCGTGCATATCCTTCCCGAGGGCACCGATCACATCCTATTTGTTTTAGGTCTTTTTTTTCTTAGCCTCAGGATTCGAATACTTATCTGGCAAGTCACCGCCTTCACCGTGTCCCATGCGGTCACTTTGGCACTCGGCGCGGCAGAGGTTGTTGCGCTACCACCACAATTTGTGGAACCTTTAATCTCGCTTTCCATTGTGTGGATTGCCGTTGAAAACATCCGAACCCCTCAACTAAGTCGTTGGCGCACCACAGTCGTCTTTCTGTTTGGATTAGTTCACGGTCTAGGCTTTGCGAGTGCGCTCAACGAACTCGGATTACCCAACAATGATCGATTATTCGCAATATTGACTTTCAACGCTGGCATTGAGGCAGGTCAGCTGATGATCCTTGGTCTCGCCCTCGCTACTGTCGGCTGGTTTAAGAATCGGACCTGGTACCGACACCGCGTTGCTATACCTGCTTCGGTAGTCATTGGCGTTATTGGACTCGTTTGGACCGTTGAACAGGTGTTCTACTAGTAACGAAAGTCCCGTGATATCATCGTCTTTCGCCGATTTCTCTAATGTTGTGAGAGGTTTCGCATGAAGACAGCTCGTACGTTCGTATACGTGACCGTATTGCTTATCATCGGCTGCGGAGTTGAGACAGCGCTGGCTAATGACTGGCCTAGCTGGCGCGGACACGCGCAAAACGGCGTATCAAATGATACAAATCTCCCTTCTACGTGGTCTGTGGACGGCGAAAATCTCATTTGGTCAGACGCTTGGGTCGGTCGGTCAACCCCTGCTGTTTTCGACGGACGCGTATGTGCGAACGGTCGAACTGGAAATGGTGTCACAGAGAAAGAAGTTGTCGCGTGTTGGAATGCTGAAAATGGCACAAAACTATGGGAGCACAGTTTCGGAATTGCGAATACTACTGTTCCGTTCAATCGCGTCGGCTGGGGAAACGTCACCGGCGACTCGGAAACTGGTTTTCTCTACGCCATGAATATCGATGGCCATTTCAATGTTTTTGATCGCGACGGGAACATCGTATGGACGTGGAGATTGGCTGAAAATCTTGGGCGCGCCTCCGGTTACGGTGGCCGGACCTCAACACCGGTCATCGATGAAGATCAAGTAATTCTCTCAATCATTGGTGCGCTCTGGGGTGACTACGGTGGTCCACCGCGGCACCGCTACTTCGCTTTCGACAAACAAACCGGAGAAGTACGGTGGATCGCGACGCCGGGCGGGAACGTATTCGACATGAATACCCAATCCGTTCCGATCGTTACGGTCATAGATGGCCAGCGATTACTCATAGACGGAAACGCAGACGGTCACATCTATGCTTTACAAGCTCGTACCGGAAAAAAAGTCTGGGAATACAATCTTAGTAAGCGTGGTATTAACGTCTCGCCGATCGTTGACGGCACGACGGTCTATGCTGCACATAGTGAAGAAAATATCGACCAAGGCACCATGGGGCGCGTCGTGGCCATCGATGCGACCGGAACTGGTGACATCACGGCTACTCACGAAAAATGGAGAGTCAACGACTTGGCGGTGGGTTTCGCATCACCAACACTGTCAGGCAATACCCTCTATCTGATCGACAACTCTGCGAATCTATTAGCTCTCGATACCGAGCGGGGGAATGTTTTGTGGCGACACAGCGTCGGCAACGTCGGTAAATCTTCCCCAGTGTGGGCGGACGGAAAATTGTACATCACCGAAGTCAACGGAAACGTTCATATTCTGCAGCCGAATGACTCTGGCGTCACAGTGCTCGACAGCGACGAACTCACAGTAGAGGACGGTCGATATGCAGAAATCTACGGATCATTTGCGCCTGCTTATGGCCGACTGTATTTCACGGCTGAATCTGGAATCTATGCGATCGGAAATACTGAGACAGCGTTCAACACTGATAATGTGAACACCTATACTCTCGGTGAGGAAAGACCAAGAGGAGAGGTTGCTCATCTTCAAGTCATTCCGGCTGAAATCATTCTGTCTGCTGGAGAAACTGCTACGTTTGAAGTTCGCGCTCTCGATGCCAACGGTCAACTGGTGGGAACTCGGGCTGCCACTTGGGCTGTCGATGGTCTCATTGACGCTACAGTGTCTCCTAGCGGAGTCCTGTCTACCAGTGCCAATGCAAATAACCACGGTGGCAAGGTTGTCGCGAGCGTTAATGGTATGACCGCTTCGGCTCAGGTTCGCTTATTTTCGCCCCTACCGTGGGCAGAAAACTTCGAGAGCGGCCGACCACCGTTTTGGGTGGGTGGCGGTCCGCGCCTTTCAGTTGTGGATGTGGACGGCCAACAAGTCTTTCGAAAAAGTGCATCTCCGAACGGGCTTCACAGACATGCTGTCTACCTAGGTCCCGCAGACATGAGCGGTTATACGATCCAAGCCGACATGATGGCGACCGAATGGCGGCGGCGGCGGCCAGACCTCGGGTTAATCAATAGCGGATACACACTTGACCTCCAAGGTAACGCCCAGCGTGCACAAATCCAATCGTGGGCTGCAGAACTTCGTATCGACGAACGTACAGAGTTCGCTTGGGAATCCGACGTGTGGTATACGCTCAAGCTAAGAGTAGACCTTGAAAACGACCGAGCGATAATTAGGGGCAAAGTCTGGGAACGAAACGAAACCGAACCGTCGACGTGGACGGTAACGGCCGAAGACCCACATCCAATCCGAAATGGAAGTCCCGGCCTGATTGCATATTCGCCAATCGACATTTACATCGACAACGTTAGGGTGGTGGAGAATCAATGAATCGACAGAGCTTTATTCGAACTTTAACCGCGGTATGTTTGATCGCCGGAAGCTTAGTCACCGACGTGCAGGGACAACAGCCAGGCATGTTCGGCAATAGTCCATCCCGCAACATGGTTTCTGACGAGACCGGTTTGCCAGCTAACTGGGATGCCTCAACTGGTGCGAACGTCTTGTGGTCGCAACCCGTTGGTTCGCAAGCCTACGGAGGTGCAGTCGCCGCTGATGGAAAAGTCTATGTGGGCACCAATAATGAAGGGCGCCGTGACCCGAACATCGAAGGCGACAAAGGTGTTGTGATGATATTCGATGCCTTGTCCGGTGAGTTTCTTTGGCAAATGGTCCACGACAAACTAACGACTGGCCGTGTCAATGACTGGCCACTCCAAGGTGTGTGTTCGACAGCCTATATGGAGAACGGTCGCATTTACTACGTTTCGAACCAAGCCCAGGTTGTTTGTCTGGATGCCGAAGGATTTACGGACGGTGAGAACGATGGCCCAATAACCGATGAATCCGATACCTCAATGATGGCCGGCGACATCATCTGGTCATACGACATGATCGGAGAGCTTGATGTCTTCCCGCACAACTTGGCCACTGGTTCGCCATTGATTGTGGGAGACCTGCTGTATACGGTCACTAGCAACGGCGTCGACGAGGGCCATGTAAATATTCCGTCGCCATTTTCTCCAAATTTTATCGCCATTCACAAAGACACTGGTGAGCTTGCATGGGAAAGCGTTGTCGTCGGAGAGAACATTTTGCATGGAAGTTGGACTAATCCTACCTATGCAGAGATCAATGGCCGAGGACAAGTCATCTTCCCAGGTGGAAACGGTGTGATTTACAGTCTCGATGCTGAGACCGGAGAAACAATCTGGGAGTTCGACTGCAATCCGAAAGACTCAGAATGGATCCTTGGTGGTCGAGGCACGCGAAATAATATTTTGTCCACCGCGGTCGTCTATGACGACAAAGTATTTATTGGTGTGGGGCAAGATCCCGAACACGGTGAAGCGCCAGGACACTTTTGGGTTATTGATGCGACTGGGAGTGGTGATGTCACCGATACTCATGTCGTTTGGCATCGAGGCGGCGAAGATTTTTATCGGACTATGTCTACTGCAGCAATTCAAGACGGAATCCTCTACATCTCGAGTCTTTCAGGATTTCTGCACGCACTTGATGTCGAGACGGGAGATGAGTTCTGGACTTATGACACTTTTGCAGCGGTCTGGGGTTCACCGTTTGTCGCGGACGGCAAAGTTTACATTGGGGACGAAGACGGCGACATAGCAATTCTTCGAGCCGGAAGAGAACTTGAAGAGATCGGCGAGTTTAATCTCGGAGCCTCAGTCTACAGCACACCCATAGCTCTAGACGGTGTCCTATACATCCTTACGCGGAATCGTTTGTGGGCACTCCAGGATGGCGCACAAGGTGAACCATTAGAATAGAGAGCATCGCACTTAGACAAAGTCTCTTGTTTTATTGTCGTGCTTCGGGAATCAACTCCACCTCTATCTGGTTATCGTCCCGGATAAAAGTAACTGATACTGGTTGGTCAACTCGCAAGAGATCCAGGGCGTAGGTGTAATCGTATATATTCGCGATCGATTGTCCAGCAAGCTCCACGATCAGATCACCGGCTTGTAAACCAGCAGTGTCAGCGGGGCCACCGCCAACGACACCAGACAGTAACAGACCATCAGCCTCTTGCGTGTAATCTGGAATAGTGCCTGTAAAAATCCTCATTGCAGCTTGACTGCCTTGGCGTGCCGGCTGCTCAACCTTTACGAAAGCCGGCGCATCAAACCGCGTCGCTAACCGCTCCACCACGGCCGACGCGAGTTCAACGATTCGATCGATCCCTGCATAATTCAATGTCTCCACATCGTCTGTTGGACGATGGTAATCTTCGTGGCTCCCAGTAAAGAAACCAATGCTCGGCACTTCGACACCATTGAGACTTGTAATATCGGTCGGTAGATACGGGTCCTCGATTAACTCAACATCAAATCCACTTAAGCCATTCAACTCCGTGACTAATTCGATCCAAACAGGACTCGTGCCAACGGCTTGGACAGTTAATCGATTATCCACCAACCGTCCAACCATATCGAAATTAAGGTATGCGGCAATCTCTTCCATGGCTATAGGTGATGTCTTAACGAAGTCGGCCGAGCCGAGCAGACCGAGTTCTTCTCCGGTCCAAAATGCAAGAAGCACGTGTCGCTGGCGATCTACCGACGCCAGACTAGCGCCGACGGACAACACAGCAGCCACACCAGAAGCGTTATCATCGGCACCGTTATGGATCTCACCCATTTCACCCTCGCGAGCCAACGAATTGCCGCCTCGCCCACGACCCAGATGATCGTAATGCGCACCCAGTAAAATATAGGGTTTTTCAACTTGAGTCGTCTCCGTGGCTGGAAGCAGCGCAACCACATTGTGTCCAGTACGAGCCTCTCTATTGATGTCCATCTCCAGCGTCACTTGCGCTCCAGGTATACTGAATCCAGCCACATGTGGGTTGCCGGTATCAAGTGACGTTTGGACTTCTTCAAGCGTTTGTCCAGATAACGCAATAAGGTGTTCTCCAACATCTCCGGTCACGCTGCCTGCAACAATATTGGACCCAGAGAGCGCTGTGTCGAAAGTCATGGGCACCAAACTTCCAGCATTGGGAGACCGAGGACCTGTTACAACTATCAATCCCTTAGCGCCTCGTTCACGGGCAGCTAAAGCTTTGTACCGAAGACCCGAGTAACGCGACAGAATGCCTCGAAGTTCACCATCCGTATCCTCTGGAAAATAGCGAAGGACCATGACGATCTTGTCGGTTACATCCAATGTCGCGTAACTGTCATAACTGAATCCGTCAGTCTCCGGAACCGACAAACCATAACCCGCAAACACCAGGTCGCCGGAAACTGACCCACTCTCAGAAAACGACATTGCGCGAACCAGACCATTTTCCCAAAGTTCAGACTCTCGACCATCTACCATAAGGCTGGCACGACTGCCACCGTCACTCAAACCGGCCGTAAACTCGAACGGAAATTTAAACCCTTCAGCTCCTGGTAAGGGAACCGCACCAAGGAGTCGCAATTGTTCAATGATGTAATCAGCGGCAAGCGTACTTCCCTCGGTTCCCGTCAGACGACCTCCGAACTCATCGTCGGCCAACACTTCAATAAGTGTCCGCGTCTCCATCGAAACCGGTTCAGTCGAACCCGAACAGCCGCCCAAGAGTGCTATACACACAAAAACCAGAACTCGAGGTAATTCGCCCATAAAATCGCTCTCCTCAATCGGCAGACAGTTGTTGTTTACTGTCTTAATGACGTAATTAGGCTCCTAAGAACTGCTGTCCGTTGTTTGAAGTGTTGGACTATTCTTTCGACTCTGCCCACTTTAGAACTTCGTCGCATGCCGAGTGAAACCGACCTAGCAACTTTTTCGCCTGATCGCCAGGAACGGTTCCAAGTCGACGGCAATCCATCTTTGCACGCTTAACTTCCTCACGCGCAGACTGACGCTCCGTCATCGCATCCACTGGTGCACCCATTAGGTTACTCGCCAAGGCGTCTCTCCACTTCGTTGCCAAAATCTCAGCAGGAGACGCAACCTCCGACACTGAAGAGTCCTGAGGTTTAAGTGCCTCAACACGTTCACAGAGCTTTACAAGGCGCGTCAACTTCCGCTCCGGATCCAAATCAGTCCCTCTAAAGCGATCCGGATATGCCTCACTCAACCGTGTAAGCGCCTGTCCAAAACGAGCAGTAAGGTGTCGACTAAACTCAAGTGGAATCTCCGGCGCCTGACGCCATCGTTGTTGAAGTTGACGAGTCTTTTCCACCATGTCATCGACCGGTACACTCAACATCGATTCAACCTCGACACATAAAGCTTCCCGAACTGCAGACTTCTCCGCAAATGCCGCACGCTGCTCCTGCTGTCTACGATCAAAGACTGCGTCGCAGGAAGCACGGAAACGTTTCCAAACCGCATCTGATTTGTTGCGGCGAACCGAGCCGATCGTTTTCCACTCTGCCTGTGCTTTTTTGGCTGCGGTCAGTGCCTCATCGATGTTCTCAATTTGGACCAGTGAAGATACATGGTCACAAAGAGATTCTTTCAGTTCAAGGTTTCTCGCCCATACTTTTTTACGTTCAGATAAATCTCTTTTCCTGTGATCAAAAAAGGTGTTACTTGCAGCTCTAAAACGTCCCCACAACTCCTTCTGTTGCCGTTGGGGAACTGGCTTCAGCTGTTTCCATTCATTCTGGAGTTCCGTAATCTTCTTCGCAGTCTTCAACCAATCCGTTGATTTCTTGAGACCTTCGCACTCCTTTACAATAGCCCTTTGGCGAATAAGATTTTGTTCGCGCAGAGCAGCCTCTGTTTCTATGAACGTTTGACATCTAGGAAAAACACCGTCGTAGGCAATCTTGAATCGATTTAAGAGCTCTTGCCGACGGTTTTTAGGAACATCTGACGCTTGCCGCCATTTTTCCATAAGTGCTTGGAATTGACTTGCCAGATCCGCTTCGTCCAAGTCAGTCGCGTGACCGAGGTTCTCCATCGAACGGCATACTTCTTCCTGAATACCAAGATTCGCCCAGCGGTTCCAATCCGCAAAGTCACGAAGCTCTCGAACTCGACCTAACATTCCACTGCGAGCACGACGCAGCTGTCGCATTAGAACTTCCTTGTCGCGACGCGGAATCGGACCTGGATCATCTATCAAACGACTGATCGAACGGAGCTGACGTTCGGCTTCCTTTAAAATCAGCTTGTCCGACAAGACGAGGCCTTCAACCGTTTGACAACGCTGTATAAGGCGATTCGCATTTTCCTGGTCAGCCTTCTTTTTCTCAGTTTTTTCCTTTGCGAGGAACGTCTGACGACCCGCTTTGACGGCCATATAGCGCTGACGTAAACCTGCAACAGCATCCACCGCATCATCTCCCACACTGAGTGGTGCGAACGGGCGCCAAGACTTATGAGTGTTTTCAGGAATATAGCTATCAAGCACAGCAACCAGCTGACCCCATCGCTTTGTGGTTGAATCGTCCAAACCCTCTCCGAGCGATTCCATTTCAACAACAATCTTTTCCACCTCAGTCAGCCTTAAATGAAAATCTCGGATCTCATGTCTACGTTCCTCAAACTTGTCAAGTCCGCGCTTAACCCGTTCATTTAGTGCCGCCATTTCACCTGTTATTGACGCACCGTCGCCCTGCACGTCATCTTCTTCAACCGCTGACTCTTTCGTCAAAAGCAACCACTTCTGATGCAACTCTTCAACGTTTTCCTGCTTTGCCGAACCAAGCAGCGATTCAATCTGTTGACAAAGTGCACCAGCATCCACAATCAACTGAGTTCGCCGCTGTTTGAGACGTTGCTCCGTGCTCAGAATGGATTCGATCTCTGCTAGTCGAGACTCAGCACCAGCACGAGCCCGAGTAAAGCGCTTAGCGATCATCGGGTCAGTTGTCGAATCTAAAGATGACCACTGCGCTAACAATCGCTGAAGCCTCTCTTGGCCTCGATCGAGACTACTCTCTGCACCTATCGCTTCAACTTCCTCACAGAGAGATAGATGCTCCAAGTGCAACGCCGGAGTCACAGCAACTTGGTCTAGAACACCAATCTCAATATTCGCGCGGCGCCGAACGATTTTCTGTTTGGCTCGTTTAGAGAGATCCTCCAAAACGTCTCGGGATAAATCACTATCAGTTAAACGTTCGAACGCTCTGATCGCAACCGCCTTGTCTTCCGACTTCATTGCAACCGCTAGGATTTCCTCAGGAGCAACAAGCTTTGACAGCGCTTCGGCTGCAACCTTATTCCAAACAGCTCTGCGGGCAACCGACCCGATAGAGCGCTGGGTTGTGAGTGCCGCAAGTGCTAATTCGCCAACCGATTCCAAACGGGCGGAACGTGCAATTGTGACCAACTTAGGATCAGTCAACACCTCGTAGACATCTGGTCTGGCGACACTTACGTCGTCAGTCTCAATCATTAAGTCACTCAGTACCGCCTCCGCCTCGTCCCGCACGGCTATATCTGAATCGTTTCGGATAACTGACACGAGTGCATCCACGGCTTCGAGTCTTAACACTGCTTCCATACGAACAGACGGATCTTCGTCGCCTAAAGCGATCTCAATGAGGAGTTCTTGGTTCTCATTCAAACTCGACATAGAGCGCACAGCGGTAGCGCGCTCTACCGGGTCTTTACTCTCCCACTCTGGCGAGGATCGAAATTTTTCGAGAAGCTTCATATGATTAAGCCGTCAATCACTGGACAGCTGCAGGAGGATTATGCATACTCGAGACCGGGTTTTATGTGTCACGATCAACTTAAACCTGTCGAATTTAAACGAAAAACAGCCTGGTCAACAAGACTTATAAAATTTATATTCAGTTAATTGGATTTTTGATCCTTAATTTTGGATAAACATGAAAAATATTCTTCAAACGTCCATTTAATGAAGGAGTTCATCCCATGTGGTATCGCGTATTCATCGTAAGTGTAATCTCTTTCTTAGTCATTCTTGGAGCTCCCGCCTCTGCCCAGGAAAACCCAACAGTTGTGATGGAGACGAGCCTTGGGAGTATCACGATCGAATTACTGGAAAGTGATGCCCCAAAAAGTGTTGAAAATTTTCTTGCATACGTCAATGACGGGTTCTACGAAGGAACCGTATTTCATCGTGTTATCCAGCAGTTCATGATCCAAGGCGGCGGTATGCTACCTAATTTAAGTCCAAAACCGACCCGCCCACCAATAGAAAACGAAGCCAGAAACGGCGTTACTAATGCGCGAGGAACACTGGCAATGGCACGAACAAATATTGTCGATAGCGCAACGTCCCAATTCTTTATCAATACCGTAGACAATGCTAGGTCGCTGGACCACCGTGGCCTGGAACCTGCTGACTACGGCTACACGGTCTTTGGTCGGGTTACAGAAGGCATGGACGTAGTCGACGCCATCGCAGCAGTCGAAACCACTCCTCAAGGCAACCATCAAAACGTACCGGTGGACACCGTCACTATTAATTCAATAAAGGTTCAGTAACTAATGCCTAGAAGATCTCTTGTGCTGTTTCTAACGTTGACTCTAGCTGTCTTGTCCACAAGCATAACTGGACAAGAACCTCAACCCCAACCAAACCCACAGGTCGTTATCGAAACGAGCGAGGGAGACATCACGGTCGAATTGTTCCGGTCAGAAGCCAGAGTCACAGTTGTTAACTTTCTGACATATGTCCGTGACGGCTTCTATGATGGCACCATCTTCCATCGGGTTATTCGAAATTTTATGATTCAAGGTGGCGGATTTGATGCCGATCTAAATCCGGCCAGCGGTGAACTTCGGGGAGGTATTCTAAATGAAGCCACCAACGGTCTTAAGAACCTTGAAGGCACCATCGCGGTAGCTCGTACAGCAGACCCAAATTCTGGTCGCGCACAATTTTTTATTAATACAACCAATAATGCTGCACTTGATCACCGGAATACCACTGCCGAAGGTTATGGGTACGCTGTGTTTGGACGCGTCATCGATGGGATGGATGTAGTGGAGAAGATCGAAAGAACGTCAACCTACACTACGGCCCGCGGTCAGGCTGACGTGCCAAGGCAACCTATTACAATTAATCATATTCGACGAACTGAGTAGGTGTCAGACCGCCTCGAAGCACAGGTAATTGATGTTGTCTCAAAGCTCGTCCAAGAGCTTCGAGGACAGGGCACACCACCTCAGGTCGCCCCCCTCGACTCACTCGAACGAGAGCTAGGTATTAGCAGCCTAGAACGAGTTGAACTCCTGATCCGCCTGGAAGGTCTCTTCAAGGTTCGACTGGGTGATGCAGTCATGTCAGAGGCGGAAACGCCTCGAGATCTGACTCGTGCCATTCTAGTCGCTGACCCAAACGTTAGAGAGTCGTGGACCACGGTCGCCCACGAACCAACTACAGAGACTTCTACCCCGTCAGGTGCCCTCACATTGGTCGATACCCTTCGATGGCACTGCGACCGACATCCTGAACGTGTTCACATTTATCTTCGCCAAGATGATGGTGACGAACTTCCGCTAACGTACGGCAAGCTGTGGCAAGGCGCGAGTGATGTGGCCAAAGGCCTTGTGGCCAAAGGCCTTAACCGGAATGACACCGTCGCATTAATGCTTCGTACCGAAGAAGCGTTCTTCACCGCGTTTTTTGGCTCACTCATTGCCGGGGGTATCCCAGTTCCTATGTATCCGCCAGTACGCGCTGACCAGATCGAGGAATACACGAAACGCCAAGCGGGAATACTTCTAAACGCCGGTACTCGAATGATGATTACATTCGCGGAAGTAGAACGGGTTGCCGTCATACTAACCGGACACGTTCCCTCACTCGAATCGGTTATTACTGTAGACGACCTCACTGAATACGGTCAGAAATCACCGGTATTACAACGGCAACCTACCGAACTCAGCAACGCCGATCCAGCAATGATTCAATATACCTCAGGCAGTACCGACCAACCCAAAGGAGTGCTCCTATCCCATGCCAATTTGCTCGCTAACATCCGAGCCGTTGTAGACAGGCTTGAAGTAAAAGCAAATGACGTTGTGGTTAGTTGGCTTCCGCTCTACCACGACATGGGTTTAATCGGCTCATGGTTAGGCTCGTTGTACATAGGAGCACCACTCGCCGTAATGTCTCCGATAACCTTTCTAGCGCGACCAGCTAGGTGGCTGTGGTCGCTCCATGCCCACAAAGCGACGATATCTCCCGCACCGAATTTCGCCTACGACCTTTGTACACATCGTATCAATGATGAAGAGCTCGGTGGACTCGACCTGAGCGCCGTTCGCGTTCTACTAAACGGGTCAGAGGCAGTACAGCCAGAGACTTTGTCACGGTTTATTGCTCGCTTTAAACCCTATGGTCTAAAACCTGAGGCATTGGCTCCAGTCTATGGTTTAGCCGAGTGTTCGGTTGGACTCGCCGCGCCACAAAATAGCCGCTATCCGCTGATCGATACCATTCAGCGCCGTCAGTTTCAGGAAACAGGACGGGCGATAGCCAGTAACGACAACGCTAATGGAATCCTAAAATTTGTGGCATGTGGTCGCGCATTGCCAGGTCATGAAATTCGCGTTGTCGATGCCAATGGTCGACGAGTCGACAATAGATGTGAAGGACACGTTGAATTTCGAGGCCCATCGGCGACCGCCGGCTACTATCGGAACCCCGAAGCAACCAGAGCGTTAATCCGTGAAGATGGCTGGCTGAAAACTGGAGATCTCGGCTACCTCGTTGATGAGGAACTGTTCCTGACGGGGCGACACAAAGATCTCATTATCAAAGCCGGACGTAATCTCCAGCCGCACGAAGCAGAAGAAATCACAGCTGCAACACCTGGGGTGCGTAAAGGTTGCGTGGCGGCATTCGGTGTTTCCGACCCAAGCCGCGGAACCGAACGGTTTGTGATCGTGGCTGAAACACGCCTGACAGATGCCAAATCAAGAGCAGAACTGGAATCAACCATTATTGAACGTGTCACTATTTCCCTAGGCGTGCCTCCAGACGTGATCGTTTTAGGCTCGCCCGGGTCGGTGCTTAAGACTTCAAGTGGAAAAATACGTCGGGGCGCCACACGAGACGCCTACTTAAGCGGTCGACTTCACAAGCGACAACGCTCGGTGTTTCTCCAGTGGACAAGGTTAATACTGCAGGCAGGTCGCGGACATTTCGAGCGCTGGTGTGACCAAGGAAATCGACTCATATTCACCGGTTGGGTCTGGACTCTACTCCTACCGACCGTCCCATTTCTGTGGTTAGCCCTCGTAATCGGCCCGAAGGGTTCCTGGGTCAACCGCGTTGTCGGACAATCAACTCGACTCCTTTTCAAATTAAGCGGTTCTCGAGTTACCGTCCTTGGTCTTGACAACCTCAAGGGTATAAACGCGGCTGTTTATGTTGCCAACCACGCTAGTTATCTGGACGCATTACTTATGATGTCCGTCCTGCCCTTGGAGATGCGCTTTGCGGCGAAATCCCGTCTGGCGAGTTACCCTGTTCTCGGTACAGCTCTCAGAAAAGGCGGACACATCCTGATCGAAAAGAGTGACCTGTCAAAACAGATCGAAGGTGCGAGTGCTGTCCTAAAACCTTTACAAACTGGACAGTCACTATTCGTGTTCCCAGAAGGAACCTTCGTCGCCACTTCAGGCCTGTTGCCGTTCAGGCTTGGAGCATTCAGAGCCGCGGTTGAAACTGGATGTCCAATCGTGCCCGTAGCTATTCGAGGCACACGGCAGATGTTTCCAGCCGATACGCTACTCTTGCGTCGTACATCCATAGTAATTACCGTCGGCGCCGCCTTACTCCCTAAGGGAACTGACTGGCCTGAAATCGTGAGACTCCGTGATGCCGCACGAGACATGATAGCCAGCGAATCAGGTGAACCGACCTAGGTTCTAGCCCAACATCTTGGACATTTAAGGGTTCAGTACGCTTCGACCAATACCGACACCATCTCGTAATTCATTCAACGCAGCTTGCGCTTCAGCTAACGGACGAATACGAAGTGGCAGAGGAGAAACCTGTTGGCTTTGAATCAAGTCAGACAGTGCAGACATCTCATTCAAACTGCCAACAAACGACCCACCTACCGTTAGTTGCTTCAACGGAAACAGTGGGAGAGACATCGGCAGTCTGCCTCCGAATAGACCAACGATTATCAATGTTCCACCCGCCCTCATGCTGCCCAAACCAAATTTAACCGACGCTTCAGATCCAACAAAATCCACTACCGCCACTGGACCACCCTCGGTTATCTCTCTTGTCAATTTAGGTGCGCCATCAAGTGAGGAGTCGACAATTTGGTCAGCCCCAGCAACACGCGCCGCCTCCCGGCGTGTTGCATCAATGTCCGCCACGACAACTCCGGCGTCGAGAACAACACGTGCGAGGCTTAAAGCAGCCAGACCAACACCTCCGGCACCTATTAACAACACGTGCTTGCCATCCGCCTGACGCCGAACCTTCATGAGCGCACTATAGGCTGTCAAACCGGAACATGCGTAGGTACACGCCAACGTCGGATCTATAGTTGACAAGTCGAATAGGTAACGAGGATGAGGCACGATAACGTGATCTGAAAAACCACCATCACGCACGACACCTATTGACCTTGGCGATGGGCACAAATGCTCGTCACCAGTCACACATGTCCCACAGGTCCCACAACCCACCCAGGGATAAACAACTCGCTGGTCACCGACCGTAATTCCTCGGCAAGAAGAGCCCATGCCTATGACTTCACCAGAAATCTCGTGTCCTAACGTCAGCGGAAGAGCGCGCCCTTTCGATAAATCGAGTTGTCTACCTTGACCCAAATCAAAAAATCCATCACACAGATGCACATCGCTGTGACACACGCCACAGGCATGCACACGTAAAAGGACCTCATCTCCTCGTGGATTCGGCGATGCGTAACTTTTACATTCCAGCGGCTGACCGAATTCGGTGAGCTGATAACTAATCATGTTTGCTCATCCGCTCCTCCTAAAGCCCATTCGGTCGAAGTAGAAGGCGCCGATGCAGCCAAACTTTTTAACGGACTCCCTACGATGCGCCACGTAGTCCACTCCTTTAACGGCGATGCACCAACCTCTCGGTACGACTTTATGGCAAGTTCATTCCAATCAAGGACTGACCATTCCATCCGACCGTATTTCCTATCGACTGCCAACTGGGCAAGTGCGGCTAGCATCCGTCGACCAAAACCCTGATGGCGCCATTGAGGTTTGATGTATAGGTCTTCTAGATAGAGACCAGGTCGTCCAAGAAAGGTTGAAAAATTAGTGAAGAACAATGTAAACCCAACAGCCTCGCTCCCCAACCAAGCAACCAAGGCTTCGACCTGTGGCGGGTCTGAAAACAGTGCGTGTCGAAGGTCTTCCTCCGTGGCAACGACCGCATCCGACATCTTTTCGTAAGCCGCGAGATCCTTAATTAATGAGAGCACCAGACCGACATCTGTTTCCCGAACCTTCTCGATTCTGAGATTCATCCCTGTCACCATACTGTTTATCTCTGGATAATGAAGTAGAAGCTCTGCCACCCGTCATGGATAAATAAAGGTGTTCATTTCAATCGCTACCGACGCTAGGATATCGATAGTCACACTCAAGCTAACCAGATTCGACCGTCTCTAGTGCTTGTTCAAGATCGAGAATAAGATCTGTCTCGTCTTCGATGCCGAACGACAGACGAATCAGATCATTAGGAACATTCGTATCCGGCCCTTCTACTGGTGCCCGGTGTTCGACCAGGCTTTCAACACCGCCGAGAGAAGTAGCATTTCTGAACACCTTCAACGCACCGACTACTCGCTTTGCGGCTACTTCACCGCCTATAGGACGAAATGACAGTATCGTCCCGTATCCATCCTGCATCTGCGCAGCAGCGATGGCATGACCCGGGTGACCAGTAAGCCCCGGATACATGACCTCAACAACACTTGAATGCTGAGTTAGTAACTCAGCAACCCGAAGGGCGCTGCGCGCCGCGGCCGGCACCCTAAGAAATAAAGTACGCATGCCACGCAGCAACAACCATGCTTCAAACGGACCCATCACAGCGCCACGACTGACTCTGTCGTGACCAATTCGGGTCCAGAAGTTATCTTCAACCTTGGTAACTAATGCACCTGCGAGCACATCAGAATGCCCGTTGAGTTGTTTGGTAGCGGAGTGCATCACCATATCAGCGCCCCATTCAAGAGGCTGAGACAACACTGGTGTAGCTAGCGTGCTGTCAACAACCACGCGTGCACCACCGGCATGTGCAATCTCTGCACTTGCAGCAATGTCTGTAATGTCACACATTGGATTCGCTGGTGTTTCAATCCAAACGATCTTCGTCTCACCTGGGCGAATCACGGATTTGAGACACGTCAGGTCGCCATTGGGAACTAGGTCTAGGCTAATTCGATCGTCCGCAGCCAACTCCTCCAACCACCGGCGAATTGTCCAGTACATATTCCGCTGAGCCACGACATGAGACCCTGATTCCAGTGCCTCAAAAACTGTCGTGGCAGCAGCCATACCAGAACTGAATAGCATCGCGCCAGCTCCGCCTTCTAACTCCGCAAGCAGAGCTTCGGCTTGGTCGTAGGTGGGATTTTGATCGCGGGTGTAACTACGCCCTGCGGTATAGCTGCCATCAGCAGCACGTTCATAGGGGACAGAAGCGACCAGAGGTGGAACCAGCGACCCAGTGATTGAATCGCGCCACCCTAGCGCCTGCGCAGCGAGCGTTGACCGTTTCAGCTTCGGCATCAAAAAACGTTATTGAAAGAAATATCACACTTTCGCCGTTCCAATATCCACGACGATGTCACGCCATTTACCCTGGCGAAATCTGAGTACACTCAGTCCTGCCCGTGTCACGTGACCAAGCACAATAGCTAGCCAAATATCCGTCGCCACCAGGCCGCGTGTCAAAGAGAAAAAAGTGCAGAACCCAATGGGAAGTAGTAGTTGTGAAACAATCGAAATATAGAGTGGGCTACGGGTATCACCGGTTCCTTGCAACGCGCCGGTATAGGTAAGTGCGACCGTAACGAAGAAACCCGACACGGCCAAATACCCTAACAGTTGGCTCCCTAGTTCAAAGGCAATGCCTTCATCTGCCCCGAAGGGTCGCAGTGCGAACACGGCAAACAGCGGCTCAGGAAACAACACAAACAACAGACTGACCGCGCTGGCCACGGCAAGACCCATCCCGGCCGCCACTTTGGCCGCCCGTTCACTCCGGTCCGGATGACCCGCACCCAAATTTTGTCCTGCCACCGCAGACGTAGCACCCATCAGTCCGACAGATGTCCACGTGATCAAAGCAAACAGTTGTGTGTAACCAATCGAATATGCGGCCTGAGCCTCCGCACTGTACTGGAGTCCGCCGATGAATCGAAGGAGAAACACACCGGCCAGGTTCATGACAATGCCTTGAAACCCGGTTGGTAACCCAAATTTAAACAGCTCGCGAATGATCCTGAAGTCAGGTCGAAACGACATGTGCCTCGAAAATTTGATCACAAGACGACCGGAAAACAGTAACCACATGAAGCCAATTGCCGTAACCCCACTAGCTATTGCCGTCCCCATGGCAGCGCCAACAGTACCAAATGCCGGGATGGGACCGAATCCCCGAATCAAGATGACATTCAACAGGATGTTCACGATCGTCATCATGAATCCAAGTCGCAGCGGAGTCCGAGCATCTCCGGCAGATCTCAGGGCACCACTCATCATGAAAAAGACCAACACCCCAATGCTGAAGACAAAATTAATCCGAAGAAATGGCAGCGCTTCGAGTTGGACGTCTTGCGAAGCGTTGACCATGTCGAGTAACCACGGCGAATAGAAATAACCAAGTGGCGCCAAAATACCCACTGCCATGAAAACGGCTGTTAGGAATGCTTGATAGACAACCCGGTTGACACTCTCAGGATCATTAGCACCGGTAAACCGTGCTACGAGGACAGCCATCCCACTAAAAACGGAAGCGACAAACACGATCACAAGGATAAAAATTTGAACACTGACACCAATTGCAGCATTTGCGGTAAAACCGACATAGTGGCCAACCATCGCCTGGTCAATGATGCCCTGCATGCCCCCAACGACATTCTGGAGCATAGTTGGCCAAGCAATCTTCCAAACGGCCCCCTGAAGAGGCCCTTCGACGATGGTCCGGTCAAACCGCTTTTGTTGTGAATTACCGTTACTCATTAGATGAGATTGACGGAGGGTTGCCGCAGTAGTGGCAGTAAACTAGTTAATCAAGCACACTGTGATACGAGCATCCGGAACACTCTATCAGATCGAAGCGAGTATTCACGGCGCCCTGACTCAGCCGCTTCCAGGCGCTAGCGCCCACTGTCTCCTCGCACCTCGTCCCAGACATGGCTGGGATCCCGGTCAAATTCCGCTTGATGCGAAACCGTCCGCGGCATTAATCCTACTTTTTCCATTTTCTGGAGAGGCATATACCCTACTTACCGTGCGAGGTGACCACCTACCCCAACACGCCGGCCAAGTCTCATTCCCCGGCGGCCGGCTAGAACCGAATGAGAGCGTCGAAACCGCGGCGCTGAGGGAAAGTCATGAAGAAGTAGGTCTCGACCCTCACCGGGTCCGGTTAATTGGGAAACTATCGCCACTGTATATTCCAGCCAGTGGTTTTGCCTTGTTTCCGGTTATCGGCATAGCTGACAGTCGACCGAAGTTTTTATGTGAAACAAACGAAGTTAATCGGATCTTAGAGATTTCCATGAGTACACTCACCGGGTCAGAAGGCCTGCATCTTGGCTATCGTTGGCACAAGAATAACCGTTACCAAGTACCTTACTTTGCTGTGGACGACGAACGAGTGTGGGGGGCAACAGCCATGATATTAAGTGAGTTACTTGCGGTGATTGGAACGTCGCTAAAGGACCCTTGGTTAACCGATGGCTTCGGGCCAGTAGCAACTACCTAATTGGGTCGGTGGGAGAACCCTAAGTTGGCCAAACGACAGAAGAAAGAAAGCCGCGCACCGTTGCTCGACGCCATAGAGGCGGATGTAGAGGCCCACAATGCCAACGTCAATGTCGTCCCGCTGCATGAAGCCGCGCAATCTCGCTATCTCAATTACGCACTTTCCGTTATCACCGCGAGAGCCCTTCCTGACGTTAGAGACGGCCTCAAGCCAGTTCAGCGACGTGTCTTATTTACGATGTGGCAGCAGCACTTGACGCCGGACGCGAAACCGAGGAAATGCGCAAAGGTCGTCGGAGACGTCATGGGAAGCTACCATCCACATGGTGACTCGGCCATATACGACACACTTGTACGAATGGCGCAGCCATTCGCACTTCGATATCCCTTGATTGAAGGATCAGGTAATTTTGGGTCGATCGACGGCGACAGTGCCGCTGCAATGCGTTACACAGAATGCCGCCTGGCTGCGCCTAGCACCGAGTTACTCGATGCTCTGGGAAAACAAACGGTAGCGTTTAAATCGACCTACGACGGGACACGCCAAGAGCCAGTAGTATTGCCATCCCGACTGCCAACACTTCTAATCAACGGCACGACCGGAATCGCCGTCGGTATGGCGACCAACATTCCTTCTCACCATCTCGGAGAAGTTTGCACGGCACTGCTTAAACTCCTAGACAATCCTGAACTTAGTAGTAGTCGCCTCTGCCGCTACATCAAGGGACCTGATTTCCCGACCGGTGGACAGCTCCTAAATACATCTGAGGAGCTCAAGCAAATCTACAGCAGCGGCTCTGGTACCCTGAAGCTTCGCGCAACATGGGATAAAAGTTCCTCCACCAAGACCGTTTACATCACCAGTCTTCCCTTTGCTACTAACAAGGCTCAGATCGTGGAGCGCATTGCCGAGATCATCCTGGCACGAAAACTTCCACCACTTGTTGACATCCGAGATGAATCAACCGACAACGTACGAATCGCCTTAGAGCTAAAAGATAATGCAGACGAACAACTGGTCATGGCTTACCTCTTCAAGAACACGCCTCTCCAGAGCAATTTCTCGGTCAACATGACGTGTCTAGTTCCAACCGATCAAGAGGACATAGGTCGCCCCGAACGCCTCGATCTCAGGCAACTACTGCAATATTTCCTCAAGTTTAGGCTCGAAGTCGTTACCAATGCATTTGAGCACGACCTTAGGGAATTAAAGAAAAGGATTCATGTTCTTGAAGGATTCGCCAAGGTATTCGATGCACTCGACACAATTATCAAACTCATTAGAGCATCGGACGGCAAATCCGATGCTGCCACGAAAATCATGCGCCGCTTCAAACTGGACGCAGAACAAACTGACGCCATCTTGGAACTCAAGGTCTATCGTCTCGCAAGACTCGAAATTCTGCTCATTCGGAATGAACTAGCCGACAAGCGAAAACGTGCGCGACACATAGGCGGCTTATTAAAACATGAGGATCGACGCTGGAACGTCGTCCGCGACGAGATCAGAGAAATCCAGAAATCGTACGGAAACACGAAGAAATACCCTCGGCGCACTCTGATCGAAAGCGTTTCTGAAGAACCTGAGTACAATGAAGACGACTTCATAATCGACGAAAACTGTGTCGTACTTGTGTCTAATGACGGCTGGGTGAAACGCCAAAAGGAAGTTCGTGATGTTTCGACCACTCGTCTCAGAGAAGGGGATTCCCTCCTAACTGCTTTAGCTGGTAGCACCAGATCTACCGGCGTGTTCTTTACAAACTTTGGTGTCGCGTACACGTGTAGGCTTATAGATATTCCGGCCTCCACCGGCTACGGTGAACCAATCCAAAGACATTTCAAGTTCAGGGACGGGGAACGCGTCATAGCCGCACTCAGTCTTGACCCACGAATCACCTCAGGCATAGCCCAAAAAAGAGCAGGAACAATTCCGCGAACCCACGCTCTTGCAGTCAGTAATGATGGTTATGCTCTGCGTTTCAGCATAGAACCGTATGCAGAACCCAGCACTCGAGCCGGTCGGCGCTTCGCACGTCCCACAAAAAATGCTGAGATTGTAGGAGTCGAGCGAGTTGATGGAACCGGAATCGTCATCGCCGCCACAAAATCAGCACGAGCTATTCTTTGTAACTCGAAGGCCATTAATTTCTTGTCTGGACCAGGAAAAGGAGTCACGTTGATTAAGCTGTCAAAAACTGATGGTGAACCAGATAGTGTCTTGGGTTTCGTGGTGTCTCGTACAGAACGTCAACTACTCACAGTCGAAACTAGCCGGGGGGCTCACCAAACAATCAGTACGACGAAATACGGTGTCAGTGGTCGAGGAGGGAAAGGCCGACAGCTGTTACAGCGAGGACACTTCATTCGAGTAATCCCATCGCGCATAAAAACGCCTTCACTCGAAGAAGAGAACGACTGAAATGAAACCCACAGGTAAAACACCAGTCGTTCTCAAACGACCAGAAATCAGTCTCTCCAATGAAACTCATGGAATCAAATCCATCAGTTTCTTAACACTTGACGAATACTCAAGTAGTTTAAAAGAAGAGGCTAAATAAGTGGGAGGTCGATCCTATACCGCAAAGGACATCACCGTACTGGAAGGCCTAGAACCGGTTCGCAAACGTCCAGGAATGTATATAGGCGGAGTCGGAATGTCTGGCCTACACCATCTAGTGTGGGAAATTGTCGACAATGCCGTCGACGAAGCTATGAACGGTCACGCACAGAATATCCAAGTCACACTACATGCTGACGGTTCATCCTTGACCGTCACCGATGATGGCCGAGGCATCCCGATTGACCGACACCCAAAGACCGGCAAAAGCGCTTTGGAGGTAATTTTCACGACACTCCATGCGGGCGGAAAGTTTGAGCACCGTACTTATCGAACGGCCGGAGGATTGCACGGCGTCGGCGCCAGCGTCGTAAACGCACTCTCCAAAGACCTTATCGCGCATTCGCGAAGAGATGGTTTTGAATGGAGCCAAACCTTTCATCGCGGTAAGCCGTCAAAAACATTGAAGCGCCTCCGCAGCGTCCGTGGTACCGGAACGACAATCTTCTTTCGCCCAGATCCTCAAATATTTCCGCACACCGAATTTGATTCCGATCTAATAGCTGAACGCCTTGAGATCGCCAGCTACTTACACAGCGGAGTAAAGCTAACGTTCGATGATGATACTCACAACCGCCGCCACACCTTTCAGCATGACGCCGGGTTGGTTGACTATCTCGCACACATCGTAAACACGCAGCGGTCCGCTCCTGTCCACGACGCTATTTTTTCACTTGAACGAACTCACGCCGACAGTGGCTCAAAAGTAGCAGTGGTGCTCCGGTGGACTGAGTCTACGGACGAACTGCTTCGGAGTTATGTCAATGGAATTCCAACCGCATCGGGTGGCACACATGAAAACGGTTTCCGATCGGGTGTCGGCAAGGCAATGCGAAATTTTATGGAAACGCACAACTTGTCCCCAAAGGGTGTAACAGTCACGTCTGAAGACATCCGTGAGGGACTAACCGGAATTCTCAGTGTCTTCGTACCGGACCCCCAGTTTCAAGGCCAAACCAAGGACCGACTAAACAACCCTGAGATCGCGTCGACCTTGGATTCCTTAATTAGACCAGCCCTAGAACACTGGCTCAACCACAACATCAGCGTAGCCGAAGCAATCGTAGCTCGTATTACACTCGCCGCCAGGGCACGAGAGGCGAGCCGGGCCGCGCAACAGCAACTGAACCGAAAAAGCGTGGCATCATCACGTTTGAACTTGCCTGGGAAATTGAGCGACTGCTCCACTACAAACCGTCCTGAACGCGAGCTGTTTGTTGTCGAAGGCGACTCGGCAGGCGGGTCGGCGAAGCAAGCGCGAGACCGGCGATGTCAAGCAATCCTTCCGCTGCGCGGAAAGGTTCTCAACGTCGAAAGTGCGTCGATGACGAAAGTACTTGAGAACAAGGAACTTTCGGATCTCGCCACAGCTCTGGGATGTGGGCTAGGAAAATCCTGTGACCTTGAAAAACTTCGCTATAACCGCGTCATCATCCTGGCCGATGCAGACTCAGATGGCAATCACATAGCTACGTTGCTCTTAACCTTCTTGTATCGACATATGACTCCGTTAATTACTCACGGCCGGGTCTTTTTAGCACAGCCACCACTGTATCGAATCGACATCGGCCGAAAGACTTTTTGGGCCCTTGACGACAAAGACCGGGACCAGATATTAAATCAGCACGGGACATCACACTCTCACGAAATTACACGCTTTAAGGGTTTAGGTGAAATGATGCCGAAGGTGCTCTGGAATACAACACTGAACCCAAAAACCCGCCGTCTAATAAGAGTCCACATCAGTGATCAAATTACGACAGACCGCGTGATCCACGAATTAATGGGTAAAGACGCGGGCGCGAGGTTCCGATTTATTATGGACAAAGCAGACCAGGCAGATGACCTTGATGTCTAGCAGGGGGCATACAAATACCCCCAAACAAAATTTGCACTAATGACCCCGTTACCGACCTATAGAAATAAGACTTCTCGTAGATGTTCGAGGGCAAAACGCCCTCATTTCTCAAAACGATATTTTGTCAAGCTGATACGATAAGTTCAGACTGTCCTTCCAATGGTTCCATTGGTGAATGTGGAGTAGTTGAGGTAGCTCATGGCTCACAGACGTTCTTCCAGGTTCGTTCTGACATTGTGTGTAACATTTTGTCTTACGTGCCTTGACTACCACACGCCAGCGTTGACCCAAACGCACCTAGGGTCGATACGCGGTTCGATTCTAGACCCGACTGGCGCGTCGGTCGCAAACGCCACCTATCGCTTAGTCTCAGAGGAAAAAGGTACTCGCCGCACTGGGGCCAGCACCAGAAACGGTGTCTACGACATCGCACAGTTAGAACCTGGTTCATATCGTCTTGAGGTAGAAATCGTCGGCTACAAACTATCCATTAGCCAAGTAACGCTAGCAGTCAACCAACGGCTCCGCCTTGATGTTCAACTCGAACTTGGAACCGTCAATGAGCAGGTTGTGGTCACTGCACCGCCGCTAGCGCTAGACCAAATCTCAACAGGTCTCGGAACAGTTCTCGAAAATCGTGAAATTCAGGTACTGCCACTAGACGGACGCAACTTCCTTGAACTGGCACTGCTCGCACCAGGGACTGCACCGGCTGCCCCAGGTTCAGCTGGTTCTGTCCGTGGAGACTTTACTTTCACCGCCGGCGGGGGTCGAGATGATGCCAACAGTTTCCTGTTGGATGGCGCGTATAACGTCGATTCCAAGCTGAACACACCGGCCGTTCGCCCACCCGTCGATGCCATTGCTGAGTTCAAAGTGCTGACCACTGGTTACGACGCATCTTTTGGTCGCAACGCCGGCGCGCAAGTCAACGTCATTACAAAATCCGGTGCCAATAATTTGTCAGGCACCACGTACGGATTTTTTCGGACCAAGGAAATGAATGCGAGACATTTCTTTGCCCCACAAAATGAACCAGCGCCGGACTACAACCGTACACAAGCCGGATTTTCTCTCGGCGGAGCTATCGCACAGAATCGAACTTTTTTCTTCGTTGACTACGAAGCGACACGGCTAACCGAAGGAGTCACTAGGGTCACCAACGTGCCTACCGCTGCCGAGCGTCAAGGTGACTTTTCAAATAGCCACCGACCGCCGATTAATTTATTTACAGGACAGCCCTTTCCTGGAAACAGAATTCCTCAGTACTTTCTCCATCCCACTGGGGTCGCATTAGCAAGCTTGTATCCATTCCCCAACAGGGACGTGCCTTTCCAAAACTTCGTTGCGTCACCCACACTTGAAGATGCAATCGACCATTTCGACGTTAAGATCGACCACAATATTACTGCCTCGTCGAAACTAAGCGCACGATACAGCTTCAACGATCGAAGACTGTTTGAACCGTATTCCGCTGCTGGCTTTGCTGAGGTTCCAGGTTTCGGTGCTACGGCACCCCGACGAGGTCAAAACCTACTGATTAGTCAAACTCAGGTCGTTTCGTCGAATCTGGTGAATGACATTCGGATAGTTTTTAATCGTGTCGCGAGCGGAGTTGAGCAAGAAAATATCGGCCAATCTTTAAACCAGAAAGTGGGCCTGGAGAACCTGTCGGACAACCCAAGAACGTGGGGACTCAGTTTCACCACCGTGACGGGATTCTCTCCTCTCGGGGACGAATACAACAATCCTCAGAACACCGAGCTGACCACGATTCAAGTCTTAGATACGGTCACGTGGTCCAAAGGTGCACACATGGTCGCGGCTGGCACCGACCTCCGGTTCACGAAACAAGACGGTTTTCGTGACGTTCAATCACGGGGATTCTTGAGTTTTTCAGATTTTGGATTTACTGGAAACGCTCTAGCGGACATGCTCCTTGGACTGCCAATCACGACAGGCGCTGCTCGAGTTGACAACCCTCAGCAGTTGCGTGCCCAAAGTTATAACTTCTTTATTAATGACACAATTGAGATCACGCCACAGTTCACTCTGTCAGCCGGCCTGCGTTACGAAATCAACACGCCACCGATCGACGCAGACGACCGGGCCAATATCTACGATGCTGAGATGGGACAGCTGCTTCAAGTTGGAACAGCAAACGTTCCGAGAGGCGGTTATCTCACCGACAAGAACAACATAGCGCCTCGTCTCGGCGCCGCGTGGTCGACCAATCAAGGCAGAACAGTAGTTCGGACGGGATATGGCGTTTACTACAACCAGTCAGCTTTGGCGCCAGGCGAAGGCCTTTACTTTAACCAACCATATTTTGACATGCGTCTATTTTTTCCTCTTCCCACACGTTTGCTGACGCTGAACGACCCTTTCCCAGATAATTTTCCATTTCCACTCCCTCCATCAGCGCTGACTTTCCAGAGGGACCTGCAGACACCCTACATACACCAGTGGAATTTTGGTGTGCAACAGGAGGTGGGACGCGGGAGAACTCTTGAGGTTGCCTACGTTGGTTCGAGGGGTCGAAACCTAATTCGTGGGCGAGATATCAACCAGGCCCAACCAAGCCCAAATCCCTATAATTTACGCCCTAACCCTTTCTTCGCAGATATCGTGTCAGTGGAATCAAAGGCACGGTCGACATATGACGCACTTCAAATTCGATTTAACGAACGCATGTCCAACGGATCAGTACTTGTAGCCTATACGCTTAGTGAATCACAGGACGACGCGTCCGGTTTCTTTTCGAGCACCGGTGATCCAAACTTCCCACAAGACAGCAACAACCCCAGCGCAGAATTCGGTCGGTCGGCTTTCGATGTCCGACACCGTTTTACAATGAGTTTTTCGTACGACCTGCCATTCGGCTCTAGTCGATCATCTGCGACTCGGGGCTGGGCAGCAGCACTGTTCGGTGATTGGCAAGCCAATGGCATCATAACGGTCCAGAGTGGGTCGCCATTCACTGTCTCTCTTCTTTCCGAGCTTGACAATAGCAACACCGGTCGCGCCGCGTTAGGTTTTGGATTCAATGACCGGCCAAACCTGATTGCCGACCCAAATATTCAGAACCCTTCGGCTAACGGCTGGTTCAACGCGAAAGCATTTGAACTCCCACCATATGGAACTTTTGGCAACGCTGGGCGTAACATCCTAGAGGGACCCAGTTTCGCAAATATAAACCTCGCACTCGTAAAGCATGCGAATATTTCGACTGGTGGGCGGTTGCAGTTCAGGATCGAAGCGTTTAATCTCCTCAACCGCGTTAACCTTGGGCTTCCGAATGCTTTTCTTGGCTCACCCAGATTTGCTCAGATCGAGTCAGCGGGAAGTGCACGACGCATGCAGATAGGTATCCGACTGCTCTTCTGACGAATACGTAAACCATGGAATCGTTTGAGTTCAATCTTCGTACCGGTCTCGTCTTCGGTGTCGGGTCAATTGATCGGGTTGGGACAATCTCAAAGGAACTTAGCTTTACGCGTCCATTACTCGTGGCCGATAAAGGGCTCCAAGAGGCAGGACACGTCGAGCGGGTTGTCGCACTTCTCCGTAACGCGCATCTTGATGCAGTTCCGTTTCACGAATTCGACGTTAACCCTGATTCAGAGATGGTTACTCAAGGAGCGGTATTTGCCAGAAGTCAAAAGGTTGACTCGATCATCGGTTTAGGCGGTGGTAGCTCGCTAGACTGTGCGAAGGGAATTAATTTTGTATTAAGTAACGGCGGAACGATGGCGGACTATCGTGGTTATGGGAAGGCAACCAAGCCAATGTTGCCGATGATCGCAGCGCCCACCACGGCCGGAACAGGTTCCGAGGCACAAAGTTACGCCGTGATTTCAGATGCTGAAACAAAGATAAAAATGGCGTGTGGCGACCCGAAAGCAGCTTTTCGTGTTGCCATACTTGATCCAGAACTAACATTGTCACAACCAGAAGCGGTGACGGCGGCAGCAGGATTTGACGCGATCGCCCACGCCGTCGAAACGGCCGTCACGACGAGGCGCAATGCGATATCCGCTATGTATTCCCGTGAAGCCTTCTGTCTCTTGAACCATCACTTCGAAAACGTGTTGGAGACTCCACACGATGTGATGGCCCGCGCGGCGATGCAGTTGGGTGCATTTTACGCAGGCATTGCAATCGAACAGTCAATGCTTGGTGCCGCCCATGCCTGTGCCAACCCATTGACCGCTCGATTTCAGATGGCACACGGCGTTGCGCTTGGGATCGTCTTGCCACACGTGGTCCGCTGGAATGCGCAGACCAGTGCTGACCTCTATCGAGAACTGATAAGCAATAGCGATAATCTAAAGGAAACAACGACCACCATGGATAGCGGTCTCCAATTAGCCGATAGACTGGTCAACATCGGCAACGCCTGCGGCTTCCCCAGTCGGCTGCGGGACACGGGTGTACTGAAAAATGACCTGGAAGCTCTCGCGCGTGCAGCAGCTGAGCAATGGACTGGCACTTTCAACCCTCGGCCATTCAGCACTTCGGAGGCATTGGAGGTATACGAATGCGCCTACTAGGAGTCTTCGTGAGGAATAGACTGTCACAATTTGCTAGCAAGTGCGTGCTCCAAATACTCCTTGCGTTGACCGTGATCAATTTGTCGCTGGCGATCAATTCTCCGTCCCTAGTTCTCGCTCAGACTGGTACGAACTCATCGGCAGCAGCAGACAAATGGTCGCAGTTTCGTGGAACTCCCGCTCTAAGTGGTGTGTCGACAGCGGCCATACCAGACACATTAGAACTCCTTTGGACTTTTGATGCTGGCGAATCAATCGATTCATCTGCGTCGATTGTCGATAGCACAGTCTATGTCGGTACCTACTTAGGAGAATTAATTGCGGTCGACCTTGATACGGGAGAACCTCAATGGCGATATCAGGCCAGCACTGATGTAGGAATCGGCGAATCATCACCTGCTGTTGGACACGGATTGGTATTTGTCGGAGATCTTTCCGGAATGCTACACGCCGTTCACAGGAACACGGGTGAACGCGCATGGACCTTTCAAACAGAGGGTGAGATTAAATCCTCCCCAGTTGTTGTCGGTGACCACTTACTCATTGGGTCATACGACGGTTTTCTGTATGGCTTATCTGCTACCGATGGAACGCTGATCTGGAAATACGAGACTCTAAATTACGTCCACGCTACGCCGGCCGTTGCCGATGGCGTGGCCTACTTTGGCGGATGCGACGAAGTCTTTCGCGGTGTTCGCATCTCCGACGGCCAAGAGGTGTTCAACCTCCCGGCCGGTGCCTACACCGCTGCGTCACCGGTTATAAACGATAACCGCGTGTACTTTGGTACATTTGACAACGAAGTGCTCGGACTTGACCTTCAAAGCCAAGAGATTATCTGGCGATATGAACATCACACCAGACACTTTCCGTTTTATTCGTCAGCCCTGAATATAGATGGCAAAGTCATCATCGGCGGACGCGACCGCATTATCCACGCCATTGATGAAGAAACTGGCGAGGAAGTGTGGACGTTTATGACTGGCGCACGGGTAGACTCGTCGCCTGTCGCGTCAGGCAACCGAGTCTATGTCGGGTCGGGGGACGGCCGATTTTATGTGCTCGACCTTAAGACCGGTGAAAAACTCTGGGAGTTCGATACAGCAGCGCCACTTTTCGCTTCACCAGCCATCGCTGACGGTAAGATCGTGATCGGATCTCAAGATGGCGTTTTGTACTGCTTCGGCTAGTTCCCTGCAGTAGATTCAACTCAACTCAACACCGGTGGTCTCGTTCCGTTATAGTTGATGATATGAGCGAGTCTGGACAACCAGCCACCGTCCAAGAAACCGAGGTGGGTAGCTATTTTGTCGCGAATTACCCACCGTTCTCGGTTTGGAACACTGACAACGTGCTGACGGAGGCGGCACCGGCATTAGCCCGACCCTCAGCAAACATTCCGCTCGGACTCTACCTGCACATTCCGTTCTGTCGCAAGCGGTGTCACTTTTGTTATTTCAGGGTCTATACCGAAAAGAATGCTAGCGAAGTCCAAGACTACCTCGATGTATTGGGCCGCGAATGGGAACTGTACGCCAAAGAACCGGCCCTCCAGGGGCGTCCACTCAACTTTGTCTATTTTGGCGGTGGCACGCCTTCATTTCTCTCCGTGCGGCAGCTAGAAGGTCTTGTCAAACGCTTGAATGCGGTCATCCCCTGGTCGACCGCAGAAGAGATCACCTTTGAATGCGAACCTGGCACCTTAACCGAATCAAAGCTTGCAGCCATTCGAGAACTCGGTGTGACCCGACTCAGTCTAGGAGTCGAAAACTTTGATGATGGGATTCTAGAACTGAATGGTCGAGCACATCGGTCTGCGGAAATCTTCCGTGCCTACACTTATGCGCGCTCAATTGGATTCCCCCAAATCAACATCGACCTCATCGCCGGCATGCTCGGTGAGACTGATGACAATTGGCAACGGTGTATTGCGGAAACACTGAAACTTGAACCGGACAGCATCACCATCTATCAGATGGAGTTGCCATTCAACACCACAATCAGCGCAGACGTAATGGAGGGCCGTGGGCAATTCAAACAGAGTGTCGCAACATGGTTAACAAAACAGCGTTGGGTGGCAGAAGCATTTGAGCAATTCGAGAGTGCTGGATACTCGATCGGCAGTGCGTATACGGCAGTTAAGAACCCTACGAACACCAAATTCGTATACCGCGACCGTCTGTGGCAAGGAGCAGACCTGGCAGGACTTGGTGTAGCTTCGTTTGGCCACATCAATGGCGTCCACATGCAAAATATCGATTCGTGGGGGCCGTATGCGGCGGCTGTCCGCGAAGGCAAGATTCCGTTGCATCGCGCCTACCGACCGACCGAAGACGAACGTCTTATCCGAGAACTGGTACTCCAACTGAAGCTTGGTTCGGTTCGGCCGTCATATTTTCAACAAAAATACGACGTCGACGTAGGAACGCGTTTTGCAAAGACCCTAGATTCACTGATCGGGGATGGGTATATCAACACCGTCGACGGCGACCGCATATCGCTCACGCGTAATGGTTTACTTCGGGTCGATAGCCTGCTACCCAAATTCTTTCTGCCAGAACACACAGATATCCGGTACACGTAGCACGTCACTTAACGAATAACACAGACGGGTTTTTTGTTGAAACAAGCTCCTAGAACGTCAGCCAAATCGAGACCCAATCAAAATGGTCTCTTATATCCGCTCGACCTTGTCTACACTCGAGCCGGGGTCGACATGCCCCAAGTCAAAGTTGTCACGACTAAACAGATTCCGCAACCCTATCGTTCCCTTCTCGTCCACGATACCGACATGACATTGACCTTAGAACGCCACTTTGGGGACCGTGTCACATTGCGACCGTTATCAACCTTTACCAGCGGGCGTTCGTATTTCAGGAGAGTCTTGCTTGTACAAAAGTATTCAGGTCGCCCGGTCGAAATGGGTGCCATCCGCATGCGACTCGACGTCTTTAGCGACCAGTTGAGGTCAAAGATCCTTCGAAACAAGATTCCACTGGGTCGGCTGTTGAGGGATGGGAAATTCAATTATGAAAGCCGTGTGAAATCCTATCTACGCATCACACCGAACGCCGAAATGATGGGGGTTTTTTGGATGCGAGAAGCGCGGGCCTTGTACGGTAGACGCACAGAAGTAATTCATAATCAGACCAAAATTGGTGACATCGTTGAGGTTCTACCGTTGGTGTTCCGGTAACAATGGCAACGGAATATGATGGCATCGTCGTCGGCGGTGGACCCGCAGGGGCGACTGCAGCTACTGTTCTCGCTCAGCATGGCCGCAAGGTGATGCTCCTTGAACGTGACCATTTCCCCCGTTATCACGTTGGAGAATCACTCATACCGTATACATGGTTTACATTCGAACGTCTCGGAGTGCTTGACTGGTTCGAAAAAGCCGCCTGTCCAAAAAAGCACTCCGTGCAGTTTGTGTCGGCCAAAGGACAAGTGTCTCAACCGTTTTATTTCTTCCAGACTATCAAGCACGAATGTGCAACTACCTGGCAGGTACTCAGGACCGATTTCGACCAAATGATGCTAGACAATGCCACCGCGAAAGGTGTCACGGTCCGCCATGGTGTCACAGTCCGAGACATCGTCACAGAAAATGGACGCGTAATCGGTGTACGAACGAATGGAGATGACGGTCCAGAGACTCTTCATGCCAAAGTTGTAATTGATGCGACCGGACGGGACACATTGTTGGCCACAAAAATGGACTGGAAACACCGTGACCCTGATTTAAATAAGATAGCAATTTTTACCTATTTCTCTGGTGCAAAACGAGACCCCGGACTGGACGAAGGGGCCACGACGGTTGCCTATATCCCTAACAAAGGGTGGTTCTGGTACATCCCGTTGTCCAATGACAGAGTCAGTGTAGGTGTCGTTGCGGACTCAGAATATCTTTATCGAGATAGTAGAGACCCGGAGTCGATCTTCTGTCGTGAAGCCGAAGCATGCACATGGATTAAAGACCATATCGCTCAAGCGCAGTATCTAGGTCCTATGCGGGTCACGGGTGAATTCAGTTACCGGGCAGAAAAAATCTCTGGCGACGGATTCTGTCTTGTTGGTGATGCTTATTCATTTCTCGACCCAGTTTTTTCCTCAGGCTTGTTCTTAGCGTTAAAAAGTGGCGAACTGGCTGCGGACGCCATACATCAAGGTCTCGACGAAACAGGCGCAGTAACAAGTGCAACGTTTAGCAACTATGAACGTGAGTTCAGGTGGGCTTTGGACCAATTTCGCCAACTCGTCCTCGCCTTCTATAACGAATCGTTTAACTTCGGCACCTTCGTTAAAACGTATCCCGAACTGCAGAGCCGACTCGTGGACGCACTGGTTGGTAATGTTTATACAGACCTAAAGCCCCTGTTTAATGCGCTCAGTGAGTTCTCAACCCGAACGGACAATACAAGAACCCAAAACCTGGTCTGACGCATTGATCATGCGACAATAGGTCGTGCCGAGTCACTATCGCCTCAAACGCCGGGTCCAATTTTATGAGACCGACGCAGCCGGCATTGTCCACTTTAGCTGGTTCTATCGCTATATGGAGGAAGCCGAACACGCCCTCTGGCGTAAGGTGGGTCTGAGCATCGCACCACGCGAAGAAGAGGAGGTTGGATTTCCTCGTGTTTCGGCATCTTTTGACTTCCACCGTCCTCTGTATTTTGAAGACGAATTCGAGATTGATCTCGTTGTCAAAGAAATTACGGCAAAAACGATTCGCTACAGCGCGACCGTAACCTCAGGTGACAACCACATCGCGACTGGCAGTCTAACTATTATCTGTGTCAGGAAGAAACTTGGAGAACCGATGAAGGCCATTGCGATTCCCGACGGAATCGCTGACCGCTTTCAAGTCGAACCGTAAGTCGTAGGTATCAGAATGCCCACCACTCAAGCCCCAGCCACGGAACAGCTTTCTCGAGACGAGATCGAAGTCAACCAAGCTAACCGTTTGAAACGGCTTCTCGAAATAATCGATGGCCGAAACCGGTTTTACAACAACAAATTTGCAGACGAAGGAATTACCGTCAGCAGCCTAAACCTTCCCGATGACCTGGCAAAACTTCCTTTCACAGAAAAGGCTGAACTAATTGCTGACCAAAATAGCACTCCTCCTTGGGGAACCGCACTATCTGAACCCGTTGCCAACTACACGCGCTACAACCAGACATCGTCAACCACCGGAAGACCTTTACGCTGGCTCGATACCAACGCTAGTTGGCAATGGATGCTTGAGTGCTGGAAAGCGGTCTATCAAGCTGCCGGAGTTAACTCAACTGATCGCATTTTCTTTCCGTTTTCGTTTGGCCCGTTTTTAGGGTTCTGGACAGCGTTTGAAGCTGGAACGCAACTTGGTGCGCAATGCGTCCCAGCGGGTGGCATGACCAGTGAAATGCGCTTAGGGTTAATAGATGTCGTTCGTCCGACCGTAGTGTGCTGCACACCAACTTACGCGCTCCGTTTAATCGAAGTGTCAAAAGAGCAAAATCAAAGTAAAACTCTCTCTCTCGCAGCCAGTTCAGTAAGGGTCTTGATTGTCGCCGGAGAACCCGGGGGCAGTATTGCGGCAACCCGACAGCAGATCGAGAATGGTTGGGGAGCACGTGTAATTGACCATCATGGTCTCACTGAGGTCGGTCCAATCAGTTTCGAATGCTGGGACAGTCCTGGATTTGTACACTTGAACGAGAACGAGTACATCTGCGAAGTGATTGACCCAGACACAGGAGTTTTGATCCCGGACGGTAGCCAAGGTGAGTTGGTAGTCACCAACCTAGGCCGCCTGGCAAGTCCTGTTATCCGATATCGAACTCGAGATATCGTCATTAGAACCGCAGAAAAGTGTCAGTGCGGAAGAACCTTGGCGCGTCTAAAGGGCGGAATCTTATCTCGCGCCGACGATATGGTCTGTCTACGCGGTGTAAATATCTACCCTACTGCTGTCGAATCCGTAGTGCGTACAGTCAGCGAAGTCGTAGAATACCGCGCCTCGGTTACTCAGGACGGCGCTCTCGGAGCATTGCTAGTCGAAATTGAAATTGACGCATCGAACCCGAATGAAGTCACCCGGCTCGTTGAAATCAAATTGCGGGAGGCGCTCGGCCTGTCTGTAATTGTGAATACTGTGGAGAAAGGTGCACTCCCTCGCTTCGAAATGAAAGCCCGCCGCTTTATTCTCAAGGAAAACTAAGCTGGTCAAAAGTCTCTACCAGTAATAAGGATCTTCCGCAATTCTTCCGACCGCTTCGTTAAACGTAGATTCTCAGCTTGTAATTCTTCCACCGATCATGAGACTCGGACCTATTCATCTCACGGTCCTTGTCTCAGAAGACAATTCCCTAACATCTAGCCTGTCCCCCAGCCCTGCACCTTCGGTCCGTAGTACCATAGGCGGTTAGATCAGGGGAATGTCCCAGGGAGGGTCTGTGCACCGCGCTCTATTTGTTCCGTTCACCGTTTTGATTGCCACTTTGATCGTATCGTGCGGAGGCAGTAATGAGAGCAGTGGCTCAGAAACCGCACCTGTCTTCTTGAGTATGGGAACCGCTCCACCTGGCGGCGCCTTCTTTGTCGTCGGCAGCGCACTGGCTGAGGTCATCACGGAAACCGGTGTCGAAGAAGGATTCAGCGTAACTGGAGAAGCAACCAGTGGGTCCCAAGAAAACATCCGCCGGTTGATCACCGGTGAACTGGACTTCGCACTATCCAACTCTGCGATAACATTCTTTGCTGTGAGAGGCACTGAAGGTTGGGACCAAGCCTATCCGGTACGGTCTGTCATGACTCTTGCCCCCAATATCGCCTTGTTTGTGACCCCTACTGATTCTGGAATCGAAACACTCGAAGACCTCAGAGGAAACCGTGTGACAGTTGGGCCCGCAGGAGCTGGATTCGAATACTTTATAGGTCCTCTACTCTCAGCGCACGGCATCAGTTACGACGATTTCAGTCCTCTGAATGCGACCCAACAAGCCGCAGTCGACATGCTTACTGATGGATCTTCAGACGCTGCTTTTCTAGGAGGTGCTGTTCCAACTGCATCTATTACACAGGCTTCCGCATCAATGGATATCAGGTTTCTACCATTCGGAGAAATGGAAAAGACACAGTTGATCAACGATTTTCTTTTCTTCCGACCTGCGACAATTCCAGCCGAAACCTATCGCAACCAAACCGAACCATTCGACGGCCTAGACGTTGGCTCGATGCACTTCATAACCTCTGCTAATGCATCGGATGAGCTCGTGTACACGGTCACCCGCCTCTTGTACGAGAATCGCGAACTTGTTGTTGAAAAACATGCTGCGGGACGGGCCATTAATCCAAATAATGTCGTCCGTGATACTGGCACTGAATTTCATCCTGGAGCAATTCGATATTACGAGGAAATCGGGATTTGGCCTTAGTAACAGAGGCCGGTAGCGCGAACATCGTCTCTCAGTGGACTGAATCACAACACCGAGTTACGACATGGTCATACAAAATCAATAACCAGTCGCTACTGCACCACCACCTGAAACGAGTCGCCGGTTGCGAGAGTAACACACGAAATACTTTATTGATTAAGCGTGGATGCTCACGATGACTAGCGAACCAGTCTCTAGAACAACAGACCTCAGACCACTCATCACCAGTGTCATTGGGATCACGTTGTGTGTGTTCACTCTGGTCGAAGTGAATTATCCCTTACTTGCTCCCCAGAGTCGGTTGGGCATGTTCGCGCTATTTGGACTAGTGCTTTGCTTTGTTAATATCCCTATTCACCCACGATTTAAGTCGACTGTTGTCGCTCATGTCACCGACGTGGGACTCGGAGTAGCCGCCATAGTCTGCTGTGGCTACATCGTTGTACAAACCGACCCATTGTTTGAGGCTTTCTGGGTCGATGGTCAATCTCTTGGCAACCGCGCAGGTTTCGAAACCACAACTGATACGGTTATTGGTCTCCTGGGCCTGCTGGTAGTCATCGAGGCAGCGCGTCGGTCACTCGGTTTGGCGCTACCAATTCTGTCGATCATCTTTCTGTCTTATGCCGCTTTCGGCTCATTCTTTCCATCGTGGTTGTTTCCCCACCGGGGCTACTCGCTGCCTCGAATCGTTGCGCAAACATTTCTACACAGCCAAGGAATATTCGGAACGGCCCTGAGCGTGATGTTCACATATGTTTTTTTGTTCGTTATCTTCGGGGCTTTTCTCGAAGCGACTGGCGCAACTCGATTCATAGTCGATTTTGCCCAGCGCGTGTTCGGCAAAAGCCCGGGTGGACCAGCGAAAGTAGCAGTACTCAGTAGTGGGCTAATGGGTTCTCTGTCAGGTAGTGCCGTTGCCAACACAGCTACAACTGGGACATTCACAATCCCGATGATGCGAAGCGCTGGTTTTAAACCGGTAACTGCCGCCGGAGTTCAGGCCGCCGCGAGTTCAGGTGGAGCGTTGATGCCTCCGGTAATGGGAGCCGGCGCTTACATGATGCTGGAAATTGTCGAGCCGGCTGTGACATACCTCGAAATCGTGAGGGCTGCATTAATTCCAGCTATCCTGTTCTATCTCTCGTTGTTGCTAATCGTCCATTTTCATGCGCGCCGCATGGCGCTTACGACAACGACCGCCATAGATAAAGACTTAAAGACTCCGCCCAGTACACGCTTTGAAGGAATCGTCTTTGCTAGTGCTTTAGGCAGTTTGATTGTGTTTCTGATTTTAGGATACACGGCGTTTCGTGCCGTAAGTCTCGCACTGATAGCAATTATTGTCACAAGCAGTTTTCACGAGAGCACACGCTTAAAACTTACAACGACGGTTCGCGGGTTAATTAGTGCTGCTCGTGGCGTTGTTCCCCTTGTGGTAGCAGCGGCCTGTGTCGGAATAATCATTGGCACAGTAACTCTCACCGGAATTGGAACACGGTTGCCCGCAACTATAATTCCACTAGCCGAACAGAGCTTGTTTCTGGCGTTATTGCTGATTATGGTGTCTTCGATCATTCTCGGCATGGGACTGCCTTCTGCAGTCTGCTATCTGCTAATGGCAACGCTAATAGGACCAGTGCTTGGGAATCTTGGTGTCATTCCACTAGCAGCTCATCTCTTCATCTTTTACTTCGGAATGATGTCAATGGTTACCCCACCCGTCGCACTAGCTGCATATGCAGCATCATCAATCGCCGGCACTGCCATCATACCGACGGCACTCGCATCGTTTAGATATGCGCTCGTTGGATTCACGCTTCCCTACATGTTTATCTACCGTCCTGAACTCTTGATGCTGTCAGCCGACGGAACACCGGCAAATTGGCTAAACATACTGCCATCACTTGGCATTGCGATACTCGGTATCACCTGTTTTGCCGCCGGTATCGCCGGACAGCTACGAGCTCCTCTCAACATTGGCCTTCGTGGAGCAATCCTAGTCGCAGCCGCGTTACTATTGGTACCAGGGCCTTCAATCGCATTGATTGGTTTACCGGTTCCTATAATTGACGTCGCTGGTGTCGTATTGTTCGTTGCTATCTTGGTCATCAATCGACAGCAGGAAGGAAACTGACTAGTCTTCGCTGCAACCGTTAGGCCTTGAGGCGACGGCACGTGGCACTTTCTCACGAAAAAAGAACTCTAGAATTATCATGCTCTGTGCGACTCGAACAGTAGGGAGGTTGTTGGTAGATGAAGATTAGCTCAGTCGGCGCGCTTGAATTTCTCGACTCCAGAGGAAATCCAACAGTATCGGCTCAGATCCACTTGCAAGATGGTACAGTCGCTTCAGCCATCGTTCCGTCAGGCGCATCCACCGGCGAACGTGAAGCCGCCGAATTAAGGGATGGTGACCCCAACCGCTATGGCGGTAAAGGCGTTCAAACCGCGGTCACTCACGTCCGAACTGAAATTCATGCTGCGCTCGTCGGCTATGACGTTACAGACCAAAAACGTCTCGATGACCGGCTTATTGAACTTGATGGCACACCAAATAAATCTCGGTTGGGCGCAAACGCAATACTTGGCGTATCAATGGCGGCAGCACGTGCAGCCGCGTCCGCAACGGGACAACCATTATTTAAGTACCTCGGTGGCAACCAAGAGTCACCACTGCCTGTTCCCTGCCTCAACGTGATTAACGGCGGACGCCACGCAGACAACACAGTGGATTTTCAAGAATTTCAGATAGCCCCTCACAACGCATCATCATTTTCAGAAGGACTTCGTATGGGCATTGAAACATTCCATGCGCTTAAGACTCTTCTTCGAACTGAAGGAAAGGCGACTGGCGTCGGAGATGAAGGCGGGTTCGCTCCTGACCTCCGTAACGATGAGGACGCGGTTGAATTCATTCTGAGGGCGATTGAAAAAGCCGGATATCGACCAGGTGAAGATATTGTCTTGTGTCTAGACCCGGCGACCAGTGAACTTTGGAACAACGGTACTTACGTTTTCGAAAAATCCGGTCAAGAAGATATGACAACCCAAGAGATGATCCAATTATGGAAAACATGGGTAAACAAATATCCGATCGTACTGATCGAAGATGCGCTGGCCGAGAATGACTGGCTGGGTTGGAAACAGTTGACCGCAACGTTGGGTAACCAAGTGGAACTAGTCGGCGACGATATCTTCTGTACAAATCCGGCAATTCTGCAGGAAGCCATTGAAAAAGGCGTTGGGAATTCGATCCTAATCAAGCTAAACCAGATTGGAACTGTATCCGAGACACTGGAGTGTGTACAACTCGCGCAAAAATGTGGCTACGGAGTCTATGTGTCACACCGTTCAGGTGAAACAGAAGATACATTTATAGCTGACCTCGCCGTCGCGACCGGTTGCGGTCACATTAAGACTGGTTCCGGCTGCCGAGGCGAACGAATTGCAAAATTCAATCGGTTGATCGAGATTGAGCATTCCCTTGGCGACTCCGCCTGTTACGCTGGTCTCGGAGGTTTTCACCAAAGCATCGTATCGACTCAACACTGAAGAGCGTCCATGGTGACCAAAAGTCAGACGCCAGTATTTAATTGATCAAAAGTACTTTTCCAAGGTGGCTTGACTGGGACGCGTAGTGACAAGTGAAACCGCTACCATTAACAGCGCTGAAACAATAGTCATCGGTACTACTGGCATAAAACCAAGAACGTCCGTGCCGCCTGGTGTTCGCGCAATGACATCCACGCCAGCGACTGTCCAATAAGACACTGTTGTTCCTGGAGCCGCCGCAGGGACTACCCCCTGAAACACAGCAACCGCCGCGACTGTCGTGGCAGTCCACAGGGTTACCGCGAACGCGCCCCATTTTGTACTACGTTTCCAAAAGAGTGCGCCAACAAGAAGGGGAAAGAGCGCTGCATAACCAGAGAAAGCGTACTGCACTGCCAGATTAAAGATTCCAGCAGACGCACGAAGGGCGATAACGTAGGCAAGCCCGGCGATCAACACGACAAACAGCCGACCCATTTGCACCTGAACACGTTCACCAAAGCGTTTCGTGCCACCATAAAATGTGAAGACGTCTTCAGTAAACATCGTCGACAACGCTAGAATCTGCGAATCACTCGCCATAACCGCCGCCATAATGCCCGCTCCGAGTAATCCAGCCATCCATAACGGTGCGTAGTGTTCAAGCATTAAGATGATCACATCATCACCAGCCGCTATTTGGCGCAACTCGGTCACCATTGCAACCGAAAGCACTTCGCCTGAAGCCAGCAACTCACGAGCATCAAGCTTAGCTGCAATGCCGGGTACATCAAGCATGGCATTGGCGGCAACACCAAGAAACACGCACGGTAACCAGATAGCGAGAATACACAGCGGGTAGTAAATAACGGTCTTCTTGAACTGCGCCATCCGTCGCGCCGTCAAGCAAAAAATAATGATGTGGGGGAAGACGATCGTCGACAACGGAATGAATGTATAACTCAAGAAGAATTGGGGCGATATACGTTCGCGGGTCAAGAGGGAAGCTGTCGCTTCAGATTCTAGTAGACGGGTCATCGTCTGGGAATAACCACCCAAGCTTGAACCAATCAACCCCAACGCGGCCGCACCGAATACGAGGAAGAGAACGGTTTGAAAACTGTTGACCCACGCTGTTCCTCGCATCCCACCGAAAAACACATAGCTCATCACAACAAGCGCAACCACAGCGCCACCTAACCAGTACGGCACAATGCCACCGCTCACGGCGCTTAAAGTCGTCCCGCCACCCATTACCGCAATGATGATGTACGGCAAAAGCAGTACTGCCTGGAGTCCAAAGATCAATGTTCCGATGTGACCGCACTCCCACCGGTCCCTGAACATTTGAACTGGGGTAATGAATCCATGCCGCTTACCGAGAGCCCACATTCGTGTGCCAATCAGAAATAGTGTGATCGGAATGACGAGCGCCGAAGACGACGCCATCAATCCATATGTAACGATCCCATTGGAAAACGCATGCCCCGCAGAACCCAAAATGGTAAACGCGGTCATGTTGGTACCGAACAGCGACAGCAAGAACACTGCCGGCCCCAGCGACCTTCCAGCGAGAAAATAACCCTCAGCCGACCCCTGATCAAATCGACGGGATGCAAAGATTCCAATGTAGAGCACGATCCCTAGATAGACGAACACAACCGCAGCGGGAATCATGAAACGTCCTCACCTGAATCATGCGACTCACGCTCGACTTCGCGTTCAAGCTCGACAGGCCAAGCAACTTTCACCAGAAAAACCATGAACAATGCAATAGCAACTGAATAGATTGCGTGATAGAAAAGTCCTACTGGTAGGAATCCAAATACAAGCGGTTGAGCCACATCCCAAAACCAGATGTCCTGATGCAGGGCATATAACGTAACCACACCAAGGCCCAGCAGGAAGTTTTTCATCGAAGTCATGAATCTCTATCCGACAGACTATTAATTGAGGCAACAGACATATCTGGTCAGCGGAGGCGAAGCTGCCACACTAATCACTACAGGATGAAAGATTGCCTGTCACAGCGAGACCGCGCACTCTGACGACCTAGGCTTACTCAGCACTGCCTCGGCGACGCTCTCCGATCGCGTACAGATACTCGGTAGTCCGTATGAAAATTTGGCCATCCGAAAGCGCCGGTGAACTCAACGTGTAATCATCCAAATCATTTTCAGCCAATAGCTGAAATTCCGGACCGGTGCTAAACACACTCGTTAACCCAGATTCATTGGTGACATAGATTCGACCATCCGCAATCACCGGTGATGCACTGTATGTCCCTGGCCGTAGCCGCTGACGTCCATAAACCAAAGCACCGGTCCTCAGTTCATGCACGTAGACAATTCCCTGGTCGTTAACGATATATAGATAGTCCCCGTCAGTAACTGGTGTCGGGACATCGGGTCCATCTTCCGCCTCCCACACCACATGAGAAGCGAGCACGTCACCCCGGCCCCCTGCTTCAAGAACCAATAACGGCCTCACCCGAGTCGGAGCAATGATCAGACCAGCCTCAATCACCGGTGAAGCCACGATCCGATAAGCGCCGTTTCTGGTGGGATTCAACCCATCAGCTCGCCACAGTTCTTGGCCGCTTTCAGGATCATGCCCGGTAACGGCGTCGCCACCAGTAATGACTATCTCTGTCGTGCCATCGTAGGTCAGTAAAGCGGGGGTCGTATAGGAATCGGGTGACTCACGTAAAGCTTCAGTTGGACGTTCTTGCCTCCAAACAGTCTCGCCATTAGCTGCATCGATTCGTAAAACATATGAAGGATCATCGGTCTTCATACCGTGAAGCACCTGCACATACAACGCATTGCCATCAAGCAGCGGCGATGAGGCGTACCCCCAGTTCAACCCAAATGGGCCGTAATCCGCCTGAATGTCTCGCATCCAGATTTCATCGCCATCAAAGTTGAACGCCCTCAATATGCCCGTACCCGTCATCACCCACACATACTGGCCATCAGTGACCGGCGATGGCGACGACATGTTCTGTTTTCGCTGGCGATGATTGCCATCACTTAGAAAGCGCTTCCAGACCGGTTGTCCCGTATTGCGGTCAAGACACCACAATTCCAAATTGTCACCGGCTGCAACATTAAGGAAAATCGATTCTTCCCAGATCGCTGGAGTTGAACCGGTCCAGTCTGGCATCTCAAGCTTCCAGACCACATTCTTGTCCGCGTCCCACTCGACAGGTACAGCTTCTGTGGATACACCGTTTCTCGTCGGCCCTCGCCAATTTGGCCAATTATTGGCAAAAATTGACACCTGCGAAGCCAAGACAAGTAAGAGGACCAGCGGACTCGTTAAGCGTAACAACTGCCCGATCGCATTGTGCCGCAACGAGATCGAAACCAAGTCCCGATGTCCGACTCGAACTTTTTGTCTCACGTGCCCCCCACTTGCTGAAACGGTCTACTAATCGTAGATCAGAAATTACGACACACCACCCTTAAGTCGTCAAGAGAGTGTGTTTGAAGTAGTCCCAGGCGGCGCCAGATCAAGCAAGAAAGCATACTGGAGTGCAACCTCACGGTACCGTCGATAGCGCCCTGAAGATCCACTATGCCCTGCATCCATATTCGTTTTGAGGAGTAGAAGATTATCGTCGGTCTTGACCGTGCGAAGTTTGGCAACCCATTTGGCTGGCTCCCAGTACTGTACCTGCGAATCATGAAGTCCAGCCATTACCAACAGATGCGGGTATGCCTGCGGAGTGACGTTGTCATAAGGCGAGTAAGATTTCATATAGTCGTAGTAAAGTGAATCCTGCGGGTCTCCCCATTCGTCAAACTCGCCAGTCGTCAACGGAATCGTGTGGTCTGACATCGTAGTCACAACATCGACAAAGGGTACCTGGGCGACAACGGCGTGAAACAAATCAGGTCGCATATTGCAGACCGCCCCCATCAACAAACCACCAGCACTCCCTCCCATCGCAAATAGCCGGTCTGCAGATGTGTAACGCTCGGCGATGAGATGCTCAGCGCACGACACGAAATCCGTGAATGTATTTTTTTTATTTAGTAGTTTCCCCGCGTCATACCACTCACGACCGAGTTCCTCGCCACCCCGAACATGAGCAATTGCAAAGACAAACCCTCGGTCCAACAAACTGAGTCGAGTGGATCGAAAATCAGCATCCATGCTGATCCCATACGACCCATATCCGTACAGCAACAGTGGGCTAGACCCGTCCACCGGTGTATCACAACGGGACACTAGTGAGATCGGAACCTCAACACCATCGGCAGTCTTGGCCATAAGTCGCCGCGTTCGATAATTCTCAGATTGAAATCCACCGAGAACTTCTTCACATTTCAACAGAGTTCGCTCACGTGTGACCATGTCGTAATCGTATTCAGATGCTGGCGTACTTAGAGAGCTATATCCGAAACGAAGCACTGTCGTATCTACTACTTTGTTATGCGCATCGATATACGCGTCATAGGCAGGTTCCGGGAAGATAACTTCGTGTGCACCATCTCCAGTCCACGGTCGAACGCAAAGCCTCACAAGACCATCAACTCGTTCTTGCAGCACTAGAAACTGTGCAAATAATTCAAATGTTTCTAGCAACACTCCGTCCCTATGGGGAACGAGTTCCTGCCAGTGTTGCTCACTCCATCGGCTCGGCTCATCGCTTGTTTCTAAAAGACGATAATTCTTGGCTCCCGCATTACTCCGGACAAAGAATCTATCGTTATAGTGGTCGATGTGATACTCGTGTCCATTTTTTCGGCGAACAAATGCGCGCGGAGGATTCTCTGGATGGTCTGCATCAAGAACGTGGTACTCCGTAGTGAGCGTTTGGTAGCAACCAATCAGAATGTGTCGCTGGGACCGACTTTTACCAACGCCACATCCAAAAGTCTCGTCGGTTTCTTCATAGACCAATTCATCTGTTGACACATCCTGACCGAGGCGATGGCGATAGACCTGATAAGCGCGAAGCGTCGAATCATGCTGGCGGGTGTAAAAAATAGTCGCATTATCGTTGGCCCATACGAAATTTCCTGTGACATCTTTAATCACATCACTAACTACAACTCCCTTATTAACGTCGTGAAAACAGATGTCATATCGCCGTCGGCCAACTGTGTCGACTGCATACCCAAGCAGTCGCTCATCCGGACTAAACTTGAGTCCGCCAACATCGCAGTAGCTATGTCCTTCAGCAATTTTGTTAACGTCAAGTGTCACTTCCTCAACGGCGCCTATCTCTAATTGTCGGCAATAAATTCGATACTCTCGTCCATCCTCGTAACGCCAGTAATAAAGGTGCTTCCCGTCGCGGTATGGTACCGAAACGTCAGTCTGTTTGATCCGCCCCTTGATCTCCTCAAATAAAGTCTCCTGATGTTTCCGTGTGTGCCCCAAGCACTCGTCAACATACTGGTTCTCAGCAGTTAAATATGCCGTAACCTCAGGATTCGATCGTTCTCTCAACCAATAATATTCATCCACTCGAATATCACCATTGAGTTCAAGGTGATGGGGGCGCTTCTTTAGAATCGGCGGTGGCATGGATGGAATTACTCCGAACGAAGCGAAGAAAGAAGTGGAGCTCGGACCGCAGATAACGTCGCAAAAACAGACGCAGAGAACCCCGCGACGAGAACGATGACCAATAACGACCCAAGCGACAAGAATGGAAGGCTACCTCCCCGAGAAACCCAGGCAGGGGCAATGGCCACCAACGCCGAGACCGTTCCGGCAAACAAACCAACAAGTAACAGAAAAGCGTTTTCGGACAGGACAAGCAACGATAGATGCCGTGAATTAAAACCCACGGCACGTAAAAGCGCCAACTCCCGTCGTCGCTCAAATACATTCCGAAGTAACACCGCTCCGAGCCCAAACGTACCGAGCACCAAACCAAGACCACCTAATGCCTGAAAAGTGGCCAGATAAGTATTCTCCACGCGATGGAATCCAGCTAGTCGCTCAGCGGTTGAAACCACATCGAATCCATAGTCTGACAATCGCCCCTCTAATGCAGCAGTCACTTCATCCGTCCGGTCCAGCGGCGTATCGATCAAGAAAAATCTGTACCCCTCGTAATGCGGAAAGAACCGGTCAAAATGCTCTTCTGAAACCATCAACTCTCGTTGAAAAATACTGTCAGACAGCGCGGCAACAATACGTAAACGAATTGGATTGTCTGTATCGCGATTCAAAACGAAATCATCACCCACTTTGAGATGTAACGCGTAGGTCAACGAGGTCGCATCCGCAATCGCGGGAATCGCTCCATCCTCAAACGTCCGGTGCAAGAGTTGCCACGGGTTCTCCCTCTCGACTTCAGTTTCGGCCAAACTCCCGGCAAATGAAAATCGCCCCTCCGACAAAAACGTTTCAGTCGCAGCCAAGATTCTCGGATCCTTGGCTTGATATAAATTAAGGCAACTAGCATCTTCGCCTGGTCTCAGGCGAAACCGTGTGAACGTCACGCCTTCAAGAACCCCACCCGATTCATAAAAATCAAACAAGTTGAGCGCATCTTGACCAGCCGCAACAGACAGATCGTGAGCAATCGGCAGTAATGTGTCAGCGAGAAGTGGATAGCCTCCAGTTCCAGATTGTGGGTTTAATTCGTTCTCAGCACCTTCGCGGTGGAAAGCGTCAACTGCGACAATAATGAATGCTGCCGAGGCGATAAGGGCGATACACAACACACTCCGTCCAGGACGGGCACTCGCATTCCGGAATCCAACTTGGACAATCGACCACGGCCTTCCAGTCTGGCGACGATAGCCGCCGCGGAGCAAGACGGACGTGGTCACAAGCAAACTACACAGTAGCGATATTCCTCCGCCAAAAAACCCGACTGTCGAGGTCAACAAGTCCACAGTCGAAGCCACAATCAAACCAATCCCGAGACAAAACAAGCCCACCGCAAGAGTAACAAGACGTGACCGAGAGCCAGTATTTCCTGAAAAAGTATTCTCTGTAAGTATTCCGGACAACAGACTTCGTGGAGATACTGGACTAAGCGACCGCAGGGTCAAAGCGATCGACAGAAACGCAGCAATAACACCTCCAAACGCCCCAGACATGAGAGCTACTGGGGAAACAAAAAGAGTGAGCCGGGTAGTTCCAACCGCATCAACCCACCACGTCCTAAGGCCCCACATGATGAGTTCCGCATAGACAACTGCCCCAACCACGCCAATGAGGCTTCCCATCACAGACAGTAATAAAGCTTCCCTACTAAAAATTTTCCAGATCGTTTTATCCGAGAAACCAGCAGCACGCAGTAAACCAATTTCTGCTAATCGCTGCTCCACACCCAAACGAAAAAAAAGACTCGCCAGCAACAGTGCAGAAACGACAAGAAAAAAGCTGAAATAGATAAAATACAGACCAAAGTCGGTCGCACCTACAGACGATTCCACAGCCAGTGCTCTCGCCGGATAAACGACGAATCCTGTCGAGACTGGATCCACGGCAGCTAGAAGTTCTCGACCGAACTGCTCCGCTGCGACTTCCAAGTCTCCGGTTGGTTTAAGACGAATAGACGTCAAAGAACCCCAGCGCGATTCCCATAACTGTTGGCCTGTTTCCAGTGGGATGAAAGCTTTTGGTGTAGTTCGATACTCGTCCCAATAATCTTCATCCTGTGGCCGAATGAGTCCCAAATCAATCTCAAACGGAGGATCCCACCCGGTGAGGTCAACTGCCTCCGTGATCCCTGGATAATCCGGAGCTAAGCTCGAGTCACCTGCGGCACCAGCAATCGGTACGACGTCGGCTACACGGAAACTCGCATCATGGGTAACAAGTCGGCCCTCATCTTCCCAAACGAAATACTCGAATTCGACAAAATCACCTTCGGAGACGTTCAAGTCATCGGCTGCCCATTCATTCAGCACCAGCGGAACAGCACTATTCTCACTGTTCGTAAAATCACCTGACTGGTCGCTGACAAGCTCAAGGTCAATGGCCGACACGAGGGAGTACGGCATTATCCGGTCACCGCGTATCAATTTGTTAACCAAGTAAGTCAAGACCGGTTTCATTTCGATACCACTCGCCCCAGCAACGGAACCAACCGCTTGAGCTGTCGTTTCATTGACCAACCCGCCAACCGCTTCAACTGCCAGTTCGTTGCGATCCGCAACAACCCGCACCCTCAAGCCAATGTCCTCCAACGATGCGGCCGCTCGCACAGCAGACTCAGCGGCGGTTAGTCTAGTAGCCATCTCAACCGAACCATCACTCGTGAGGTCGCCAACACCGAGAAGAACAGTGTTGACTCGTCCTTCTTGCTCAAGGGCTTGTTGCAACCGAGTCAAGGAAACAAAAACTGATCGTGCCCGTCCCTGTTGGGGACGAAACGAAAACTCGCCCTCTGCCTCAGGCGGAAGAACACGCTCTATTCCAAGTCGAAGTGTCCGACCTAAATCGTCGCGCCGTCCATGCAACGAACTGATCGGAATAGCTGACGGGAGTTCCACTCGAACTAGGACGCTGTCGTCAACCGTCACGCCCAGCTCACTGGCCAGTCCTTCACTCACAAAAACACGGTTTCGCTCCAAAGTGAGCGACTCCGCGTTTTGTTCATGGAAGTCCCAGAACCGTTCATCGACACCATAAACCTGAACTCCGGACGCACGACGACCGCTCTCTTGGTGGGTCACAAAACCCTCAACCGCGATAATCGGAGCAACCCCGCCGAACCATTCTCGTGCGGAACCGGTATCCAATACTTTCTCGGCAAGGGACTCTTGAACGAAACTGGCACTTGTAACAACGGTATCCACCGAACCCAATCGCTCAAGAGCCAAACTTTGCAGACTGGCTCGCACTGACGACCCAACAAGTAATGCGCCAGCCAGTACGGCTACAGCAACACCGACGCCAACCACCACGGCCAGATTTGTTCGCCAAAAGTGCAACAGGTTGCGGCGAATAAGTGCCTGAATTGTCATGGGTTACAGTGACACTGGCTCCAAAGTTCGTTCAGTCAATTGGTACTGCTTCGCACAGCGCTGCGCCAGTACGACATTGTGCGTTACCACGACAAGAATTGCCTGTCGTTGCCTGTGCAAATCGAAGAGCAAAGAGGACACCGTATCAGCCGACTCACGGTCCAAATTACCTGTCGGCTCATCACACAGTAACAACTGTGGCTGGCGGATCAACGCCCGGGCCAAAGCAACGCGCTGTCGTTCTCCACCAGATAATTCCCCCGGCCGATGTTCCAGTCTAGGTTTAAGCCCTACTTGGTCGATCAGCTCAACAGCACGTTCCCTGATACCGGCGTCCGCCGCAGCGACCAGCGTGGGCAGAAGAACATTTTCGAGCACAGTACACTGAGGGAGCAATAAGTGATCTTGAAAAACAAATCCAACCTGACTATTACGAAAGACTGCCAACTCTGACTCTGGCAGAGTGAATGGATTTTCACCATCGAGCGTCACCGTGCCCGTGGTCGGTGGGTCAAGAGCTCCAAGTACATAAAGCAGCGTACTCTTACCAACGCCAGACGGCCCGATGATCGACATGGAATCGCCCGGGGCAAGACTGAAGGTAACCTCAGAAAGGATCGGTAATGGTCCCTGGGCTGTGGAGTATTGCTTGCTCAGATTCTCTACTTTGAGCACGGTGGCACTCCCCAACATTGTTCGCGTTCCATGAACAACGTTGCTGTCTGACCTACTACCGGCTAGGACACCAACTGGAACGCACGTGGGCGGAACAGGAAGTCGACAATGTTACCTTCGTGAGGCTGGAGCCAATTGAGTTTAATTGTCGGTATCGGCCCAATATTCAAACGGTCGATGTTTTCGGCATCAACCAACGTCCGCCTGAAAGACTCATCCTCCGTGATCGCCGTGGCTACTAATGTTGGCCCAATCGCGGACAACATTTTCTCTTGTGGACATTGCACAACCGTAGCAAAGGGAAACATGTACTCTTTCTTCGACGCCGCGGTATCCGGAGATTCACAGTGTAAAACCGTCGGGCGAAGATAGTCACAGCGCTCTTTCGCGACAAGACGACCGTCACGAAATCGAGCGGTCACATCTTCAACACCGGACTCCTGGATTACCCCATCGATGTCAGCAGAAATTGCCTGTGCTTGACCAGGCACCGTGAACGCGGCCAGAGCAGCGGCGGGATCGTCTGGCGGCAAGGGCGCTATCGGCCCAAGTTTCTCGGCCAATGCTTCAGCAATTTCCGTCGTGTGCCGGGACGCCCAGATTCCAGAACAGTTAATACACCCGCGGCCGCTATTCACCAAGATACTGTCAACCATCAGATCAAGATGTTGTTCCCAGCTATCAACTTGGTCATCACCAAGCAGAATCTTGCTAAAACCTGGTCCGTGCACCTGTACCCCAGGGTGACCCGCATACTGATCAACCGTCGCAGTACCTCCGAAGATTAGGCTGCGGGCACAATTGTTAAGCACAGAAGCGCCAACCTCACCGAGTCCTGGATAGAGCGATACGGATTCGCGTGGGATGCCGGCCTCAAAAAACGCTTGCGTCAATCGCCACGGTGTCCAGGGTTCTTGAGGTCCTGGCTTTAACACCAACCCAATTTGCAGTGGGATCACCGGAAGCCAGAGGCTGTGGACACCAGGCGAGTTCGAGGGAAGCACCATCCCAAGGACCGGCGTCGTGGCCTGGTAGCTTCGCATCACACCATCTTCTTCTCCGTAGCCCTCCGAGAGGATGCTTGGGTCCAACCGCCTAGTCAAAGAAACAAGAATCTCATCCATGTGGTCCAAAACAAACCGAAGCTTTTCCATATTCATCCGACACATCTGCTCGGACAAACCAGTCGTTGCCGACTGCTGACGAACGAACTCCTCGGGTGTCTGGGTCCCTTCACCAAGTGGCAATTCGGCTGACGAAAAGAGTTCGCCAGCTTTCTTGACCATAGCGATAAGGTCGGGGACCGGTATGTCACGGAGTACCTCCCGTGCCCGACCCGCCTTCCTCATATCCCGGCCAACTAAACCGGGGTTCGCTTGGCTCACCTCAGCCACAGGCTCACCCGTGTCGAAGTGAACCACTTGGCTCAGCTCAAGACTCTTGTATGGACTTCCCCACCGCAGAATCGGAAAGTGAATCACTAGATTCCTTCTTCAAGCATGACCGTAATCGTTTCACAGAGTCCGTCAAGAGTACGATGCTCATCGTCACCAATCTGCACGGCGAACTGATGCTCACCCGGCTCGAGGGACATTTCGATCGTGTTAGACCCATCGCCAAAGTGGATCCATGGATCACTCTGCGGGATTACTTCACCAGCAGGCAAACAATCGGTGTCGACACCCAAGTGGAAATGCCCAAGACTTTCCCGAACCGGTGGGACCGTCTCTGGAACCGGACTGATTTCGAAGTTTTCCGTTCCAAACTCAAAGGCTACAGGAATATCAACAGAAATCTCTTCACCGTCTCGCGGTGCCACAAAAAAGACACGTGGGTCACCCATCGGCTCCGGTGCGCTCTCAGGTTCAGCCATCTCCATTTCACTAGCTGACTCCGGCGCCTCACCACCACCACCACCACATGCCGTGGCCACGGCAACAAAAACCGTAATTCCAGCCAACCAACTCCGATTCATTAGAAAACTTCTGACATTACTCATGCTTGATTCTCCTTAAAAAACACACCTTACTTCAGCAGGCGGTTACACAGCGCCTTGCTCAAGAATCTACGAATTTAATACACACCAACCGTCGTACCTGATGCCAAACCACCAAACGGACGGACTCCACTAACCCCATCCCATGGATAGAGTTCACACGGCGGTTCTCGCTCTCCTTCGTCTCGTTCAAGAAACCGCGGCACAAAAAATTCTTTCGTTAACGTTGTCAGCATTACTCTTCCTGTTTCGCCATACTCCGTCACCTGGCTGGGATCGTCCGGATCGACCACCTCAATTACAGCGCGCGGTTGGGGAGCATAGTACGTGATCTTGTAGCCATTTTCCGAACCGCTCGGCGGACTTGCTGCCAACCCCATCAGAGTGTTGCCGTAGGTCGGCGTCATATAGACGCCGTCTAGCATTTCTTCCTGTGCGAAACGATTCCATTGAGGGGTAAATTCTGTGCCACCAGCAAAGATGCCAACGATACCAGCGTCCTTGATACTCGAACCCTCCGCTTCGAGACGGTTCGCCAAGGCCTCAATTAACTTAGGGGTTGAAAACAGGCATTTGATGTCATGACCCGCAGACAACACCGCCAACGCCTGATCAATAACATGGTCCTGATAGGCTTTCAGGTGGTCCATCCACCCCTTCTTGATCAACTTGATCACCCACCGTGGATCAAGATCGACGCAGAAACAGATACCCTTCCGGTGTTGCGCTAGGTGTTCGACGGCTAATCGTAAACGCCGGGGGCCACTCGGTCCCAGCATGAGCCAATTAGCTCCTATTGGAAAGTGTTCGTCCGGTAGAGTCTCTGAAAACAGCTCATAATCCACGCGAAAATCTTCAATGGCCACACGGCTCTTCGGGATGCCCGTCGTTCCACCCGTTTCAAACACATAAACAGGCTTGTCAGACAAACCACGAGGTATCCAACGTTGAAGCGGTCCACCGCGGAGCGATTCATCTTCAAAATGGCCAAATTTCGTCAAATCACTGAATTTAGCAACCTCTGTTCTCGGGTCCCATCCGGCCTTGTCCGCCCAGTTCAACCAAAACGGACAGCCGGTGGTCGGATCAAAGTGCCAAGCCATGATCTCCTGAACCCATTTATCGAGTCGTTCTCGCGACCCTGCCACGACGCTCTCTCCAACAGGTAATTGGGTTTTCATCAACCAGTGATCTTACACTAGTAGCCTGGTGAAGCGAGCCGGTTCTATCTCGTTTTCGTCTCGATCGTCGGCGACGAACAATAGTTGTCGTTTCATGGCCAAAGCAGAGTCATCTTAATGTGGAGGCAAATTCTGAACGGATACGTAACATGGCCGGTTGCCTTGAAAAGATTTGGAAAAAGCGATTCAGGCGAGGACCAATGGATGCGCAGTCAACAGCGCAGGTTCGCGCGCGAGCAGGCCTAGTGGATAACGTTGACCAACGTGGCTTCCGTCAAATCACGATCATTTCACAGGAACAGTGGCAGACAGTCACTGCTGCCATGGGTGTTGAAGCGGAACCCAGTGTGCGGCGAGCCAACCTGCTGGTATCTGGGATTAACCTAGAAAAGAGCCGCGGAAAAGTGCTGATCATTGGAACGTGCCGGCTGAAAGTAAACGGTGAAACCCGTCCTTGCGAACGAATGGACGAGGCTCTTCCCGGTTTACGTGCCGCACTAAACTCACATTGGGCTGGAGGTATCTATGCCGAAGTCCTCAATGACGCTGTAATCGCCACGGGCGACAACGTCTCATGGGAAGAAGACCTATAAGACATCGGCCTTAGCAGCAAAAATAAAATCGCTCTCCGTCAAACCATCAATCTTGTGCGTCCAAATCGTTACCTTCACTGCTCCCCACGTTAACAGAATGTCGGGGTGGTGATCCTGCTCTTCCGCCATCTCACCAATCTTGTTTGTGAAATCGAGTGCCTCTCGGAAGTCTTGGAAGCGATACTCCTTCTCAAGGTGATGCCCATCAACAACCGTCCATCCCGCACTCAACTGATCTTGTAACGTAACAAGCTCGGGTCCTTTGAGCGGTGGAACACCGCCGCGGCACGGCACGCACTGTTTACTCGAAAGTTCACTCATCACATCCTCGCCATCACACTTTTGACATTGCGGCTCACACAATCAATGGCACACTAGCGTATGATTTACCGCTTGGCCCCGAAGCTTCCAGATGAAACACTAAGAATATCTTGAGCCGAAGAGTCACAGTAGCCACCAATTCGTTGATTACTTAGCAAGTATTAGGTTCAGGTGCGATAGTCACTCAACATTTTTGTCGAACCCTGGAGAAGCAATGTCAGAGAAAACCCCTCAAACCTTACAAAACCACGCCAAAATGGTAGCCCCCTTCCACTACGTACTCTTGCCAATTCTATTAATTAATTTACTTCTGAGTATCTATCGGAGCGCTACAGCGTTCTCGGTGGAAACGGCTTGGAGCACGTTCATGGCGGTAGCGTTGATCATGATTGCTCTCTTCGCCAGGATTTTCGCGTTACAAGCCCAAGATCGGGTGATTCGCCTCGAGGAACGAATGCGGTTGCAAACGCTTCTCCCGAACGAATTAAAACCACGCATTCATGATTTTACGATGGACCAATTGGCCGCCCTCAGATTCGCCAGTGACAGCGAACTACCGAATTTGGCACGAAAAGTCCTTGAGGATGGTATCGACGACCGTAAAACAATCAAACAGTTAATCGTCACCTGGCGGGCCGATTACCAAAGACTATAGCAGTCGGATTCAGACAGCTGGATTACACTCTCAATTCGGCTCGTCTACGAAGACTTAAACAGCTCGTCGACCGTTTGAGAGCATCAAATTAGTTAGGCTAACTTTTCAGACCCGTGACACTTTCAGTCCATGCTTCCGCCATTCGATTTGATGTCAACCACAGTCCCCCATCTACGACCAATGTAACGCCCGTAATAAATGCAGCAGCCTCCGAACACAAAAACAGCGCCGCGTTACTAACGTCGTCAATGGCGCCCAAACGACCGAGGGGGGTCGCCTTACTTACCCGTTCCTTAGTTTCACCAACTAACAGGCGCTTCACTCCCTCGGTATCAGCCACAGGGCCGGGAGCAATGCCGTTAACCCGAATCCCATACTGACCCCATTCCACCGCCAGCACCCGCGTAAGTGCGTCAACACCAGCCTTCGCCGACGATACATGCAACTGGGCAACCGTGCCGTAGTAGTGCAACGTCGCGCTGATATTAAGGACTACCCCACCACGCTTCTTCAGATGCGGAAGGGCTGCCTTCGACATATGAAATGTCCCCTTGAGATCGATATCGACGACCGCACCAAACCCATTGGGCGACAGATCTTCCGCTAGGCACAGAAAATTTCCTGCGGCCCCGTTCACAAGAACGTCGATGCCACCCCGCGTAGTTGCGGTCTCCTCAACAGCCGCCTCGACTGCTGCGGGATCACGTACGTCGGCCGGAACTGCAACTGACCGCCGGCCCAAACTCTGAATCTCTTTCATTGTCGACTCAAGGTTCTCGGCTTTTCGACTTGTAATCGCTACGTCGCATCCATGTGCCGCCAAAGCCAGCGCAAGGCCGCGACAAATTCCTGTCCCACCACCCGTGATGAGCGCCGTCTTGCCACTAAGTGAATCGGATTGAAAAGTCATTCATCACCCTCCGTATACAATCTCTCAGTTGAAACTCGTTACCACACTTACGAACGCTTTTCCGGTTTGGGTGCTCTTGGCCAGTTGTCTGGCACTTCTAGAACCCAGTTTGTTCACTTGGTTCAGTGGACCACTCATCCCGGTCGGACTCGGCATCATCATGCTTAGCATGGGTATGACGATCGGATTTGAGGACTTTCGGCGAATTGGCCGACAACGGACAAGCGTAATCCCTGGAGTCGTTCTCCAATACACGCTGATGCCAGCACTCGGATGGACATTAGCTACTCTATTTAACCTTCCTACACCGTTTGCCGTTGGTCTAATTCTAGTGTCCTGCTGTCCTGGGGGCACCGCGTCAAATGTGATTTGCTTCCTCGCTCGCGCCGACGTTGCGTTGTCAGTCTCCATGACCGCCATATCCACATTAATCGCCGCTCTAATGACACCTCTATTGACTGAAACCCTTGCCGGAAGCCGTGTCGACGTACCGGCTACGGGATTGCTTCTAGATACAGTGCAAGTCGTCGTGATGCCCGTCGTGGCGGGTGTCCTGCTGAAAGCGAAGTTGCCAACGGCAAGTGCAAGGGTTCTACCCTTCGCTCCTTTGGTTGCCGTGGTCGCTATTACGTTGATTGTAGCGTCAGTGATTGGTGCAGGTCGAACCCAAGTCCTCGAAGCTGGCCCCCGACTCGTGGCAGCGGTCTTTTGTTTGCACGTTGGTGGATTCTTGTTTGGGTATCTGGCCGGTCGAACTTTGTTGAGTGAGGAACGCACTGCACGGACGGTTTCGATTGAAGTGGGTATGCAGAATTCCGGACTCGGCGTCGTACTAGCTCAACAGAACTTCGCAAGTCCCTTGGTGGCTATTCCCTGTGCCATCTCTGCCGTGTTTCATTCACTGCTGGGGAGCATCGCTGCGGCAATCTGGCGAAACAAATCGGGACAACAAGTTCCATGAACACGAAAACCGATGACACCGATTATCGATCACGCTTGGACAAAGCGTTCGACCATTTCGACCGTGCTAACGCTGAAGATCCAAACCGAATACTCGTGGGCGGGACATCTCAAGCAAAGGAGTTGGTCTATGCAACGAGAATGACCGCCCGTCTTAAACAATTTGCACCAGATGCTTCAGAAACTCTGAAACTTGCCGTGAGATGCCAGCATATTCGGCGCTGGACTATCCCCCGGTCACACTTTCCGGTTGGCCGAACGGGCTACCGCGAATGGAGAAAACATCTCGCCACTTTTCATGCCAACAAGGCAGGCGAGATCCTTCGACAACTTGACTACGACGAAACCATCATTCAACAAGTTGGCAGGCTTCTACGGAAAGAAAACCTCAAGAGCGATGCCGAAGTACAAACACTTGAAGACGTTGCATGTCTTGTCTTTCTTGAACATTATCTCGCCGAGTTTGCAACCAGCCACAATGAGACAAAACTCATCGACATTCTTCGAAAGACTTGGCGAAAAATGTCTAGTGCAGGTCATTCGGCAGCGGCCGAATTAAAACTAGACTCTCACTTAAACTCGCTTATCGAAAAGGCGCTCAGCGGATGAGAGACAATCAAACGTCGCCTGCGACGTAACCTTCTTTCTCACAGTGCAAAAGAATTTGCTGCGCCGCTTCTTCGGCCGTTAGTTTTGTCGTGTCAATGACAATATTGGCATCGACCGGTTCTTCGTAGGGGTCAGAGATTCCCGTAAATTCCTTGATAATTCCGGCGCGGGCCTTTGCGTAGAGCCCCTTACGGTCGCGTTGCTCACATACTTCAATCGGGGTAGCAACATGGACCAACAGAAAGCCACCGACCGGTTGAATCATCGAACGGACATCTTTTCTCACCGAGTCGTAAGGAGCGATCGGCGCGCAAATCGCGACACCACCGTTCTTCGTTACCTCCGAAGCAACATATCCAATCCGCTTAATGTTGATGTCACGATGTTCCTTTGAAAAACCAAGTTCTGACGACAGATGCTTCCGCACCAAATCACCGTCCAATAGAGTTACCGGGCGACCGCCCATTTCAAGAAATTTCACTAGAAGCACATTGGCAATCGTCGATTTCCCTGAACCTGACAACCCAGTGAAGAACACTGTGAATCCTTGCTGGTGGCGAGGTGGATGGCTGCGGCGAAGCTCAGTAGCGACATCAGCGAACGTAAACCACTCAGGAATTTCTTTGCCCATCGCCAAGCGATTTCGTAACTCTGTGCCAGAGATGTTCAATGTTCGCGTGCCTTCCTTGATTTCGTCGATCGGAGCATACGTGTCTTGATCTTGAACGTAGACCATCAACTTAAACGGCACCATCGCGACACCCAATTCAGCTTCGTGTTGCTGGAGTAGTTCCTGCGCATCATAGGGACCGTAAAATGCCTGGCCACTTGAATCGTTTCCTGGCCCCGCATGGTCACGGCCGACAATGAGATGTGTACACCCGTGATTCTTACGAATAATGGCATGCCAAACCGCCTCTCGCGGTCCAGCCATCCGCATCGCTAGTGGCAAAAGCGACAACATGGCCGTTTTCCGCGGATATCGGTGAAGTAAGGCCTGATAACACCTTACACGTGTGTAATGGTCCACATCTCCAGGCTTAGTCATCCCGACAACCGGATGAATCAGCAAGTTCGCTTCGATTTCCTTCGCGGCCCGAAGTGTCAGTTCCTGATGTGCACGGTGCATCGGGTTACGGGTCTGAAAGGCCACCACCTTCGTCCATCCCAACTTGGCAAATTCGGATCGGAGCTCCGCTGGTGTATGTCGTAGAAGCTTGTAATCGTAGTGGCCAACTGCACTGAGACCGGTAATCGTGCCTCCAACATAGTAAGGATTCGTTCGGTCTAGCAACTGTGCCACACCGGGATGCTCACGGTTAGTAGTTCCGAAGACCGCGTTCGCTTCCTCCTCGCGGTCGGGTTGCCAGACGTCCTCGACATTCAACGCTGCAATCATGACACCCTCGGCGTCACGGAGAGCGATGTTAGAACCAGCACTGAGTTTTTCAGCCAGTTCTTCCGATACATCAAGCATGATCGGAATCGGCCACAACGTACCGTCCGCCAGCCGCATTTCGCCGCAGACCCGCTCGTAGTCCGCCTTAGTTAGAAATCCTTGAAGTGGAGAAAACGCACCGCTCAACAACAGTTCAAGGTCACAAAGTTGCCGCGCATTCAAGTCCAATGATGGCCAGTCCCGCGATTCAGTCTTCAGACTTGCGGCCCGGTCGATATCTGTAAGGAGGTTAACCAGTTCTCCCCCATGAGGTGCAATCAAATGATCAGCCAAAACACTATTCTCCTAACCGTTCATACAAAACTCTTGATTGTAATGACACAAAAAAGGCCCGAGAAGCGTTTGCCTCCGGGCCGGCGGTATCGTGCGGTCTTAAATTTACGCTGAGTCTAATTAGACGTCAAAGTCACACATCCGTCGACGCGGGGGCCCTGTTGGACCTCCATACAACTGCAACAAGTGCCTGAGCGACGCGTGAACATGAGCAGACATTTTGACCGCTCCCAGCATTAGGCGTCAAGCCGGCAAGAGAGAAAGCGGGTTTCGGTCTAATTAATGCTTTGCTGCAGCTATTGTTCAGGACGTCACACAACAGAACGAGGCAAGCTGTAGCTACCTGGCATCAATCCGAGCACGAACCAGTCGTTACAGAGAGACTCTTTGTTATAACTCAGTGGACTCGGATGCGGGGAACCGTTCGGACCAGAATAGCGATAGATGCAGTCACCTGCAGCGACATCCCACTCCATCGTGGGACCCAGCCGAGGATACACATCAGCGACTCCCTCAGCCAAGAGACAAAACTTGAGAGAACTGCCGATCTTCAACCTGTCCGAAACCTCAAAGCCTTCCAAGAAGTGTTCAAGCTCCGGACTCGGGTGGGACACACTCTCAACAACACGCAGTGGTCTATCAACATCGGCAAGTTGAGAAGACAGTCGTGTCGGCTCAGCTCTGGTGTGGTTCTTCCAAGCGCCTTCGTACTTGGATGCGTAGTAAATCGAGCCAACTGCTGGCGCTACGATCACGCCGAGGACCGGTTGACCATTTTCGATCAACGCGATATTGACTGTAAATTCATCTGTCCCCTTGATGAACTCCTTCGTCCCATCGAGCGGGTCCACTAACCAGAAGCGTTGCCACTCTCTTCGTGATACATAACTCGATAGTGTCGACTCTTCCGATAAATATGGGATTGACGGGTCTACAGCATCCAAGCCGGCTCGGATCACCTTTTCCGCGGCTATATCTGCTTCGGTCACAGGTGACCCATCTTCCTTCCGGCGGACCCAAGCCGGCTGGCGACCGTAAACCTGCAGCACTGCTGCACCCGCGCGTACTGCAACGTCCTTCACCGCTTCTAGCGATATTTCGTTGGACTCCACAACTGACAGTGTAAACGTTTAAATGCGTTTAATCGCATCGCATCACCGGTGGAACTAAACCGAGTGTGTTGAAAACAGATAAAGCCTTTTCTGCCTGGTCTGCTTGACGTCAAAGACCGCCAACAGTCACAATGATCGCTCATGTTCAGGCGTGTCTCAATCACTTGTTGCGGTTGTATGGAGGCCCAAAAGGGCCCCCGTGCCAACGGACGTGTGACTTTGACGCCTATTCATCACTAGATTCAGCGTAAATTCTAAGGACGCACGATACCGAAGGCCCGGGAGGCACAAGCTTCCCGGGCCTTTTTTTGTGTCAGAAAACAAGGAAACGATTCGATGATAGGAATTTTTGGCGGGTGGCGTATAGAAGAGGAGGCTCCTTAGGCATGTTCAAGGAATCATTAACACGCTCTGTTGTAAAAGCACTATCGTGGCGATGCATCGCTACACTAACCACCACGCTTTTGGTGTTCGTATTTACAGGCCGGTTCGACCTAGCCGTTACGGTCGGTATTTTGGAAGCTTTGGCAAAAGGGGCGCTCTACTTTGCCCATGAGCGTATCTGGAACAAACTTGGATTCGGACGGCAAGTAGTCGCGCCAGACTTGTCCAAACTGGAAAAAATAGAGCCATGAACCACTCAGACCCTGTTGGTCATTCGAATAGGCTCGTTGAACCCAAGGTCGCGACCGATGACTTTCAGTCGTTTGCCGCAACACTAGAGCACGCATCACCTCTAGAGACGTTAACTTGGGCAGTCGAGAGCTACGGTGACGGCTTAACATTTGCCACCGGGTTCGGTCCGGAAGGTTGCGTATTGATCGATTTGATTGGGCGACATGACCTCCCAGTCGATATCTTCACACTCGATACCGGTCTTTTGTTTCCTGAAACACAAACTCTTTGGCAACAACTTGAAGACAAATACAGCCTGACAATTCGAGCAGTTCGTCCACTCCAATCGATCGATAAACAGAGCGCTGAACACGGCGATAAGCTCTGGGAACGTATTCCAGACCAATGTTGCAAGCTACGGAAGGTAATTCCTTTAAGGGCAGAATTGTCTAAGGCCGACGCATGGATAACGGCAATTAGACGAGACCAAACATCCGAGCGAGCTAATGCCCGTGTCGTTGAATGGGACAAGAAATTTGAAATGGCCAAAGTCAACCCGTTGGTTAGATGGACTAAACAGCACGTATGGGACCATCTCAATCAATACGATGTGCCTTACAATAAGCTTCACGACGATGGATATCCAAGTATCGGCTGTATGCCGTGCACAACGGCGGTGGCAGTGGGAGAAGACGACAGATCAGGTCGCTGGCGTGGCACAGCCAAGACCGAATGTGGCCTTCATGGTTCTGCTATCGAGACTCCACAATCAATGCACGAGGACTCCTAGCTAGACCAAGGGTTGTAATGACGACCCACAAACCTCTTTTTCCGTTATTTCTGAAACTAGCCGGACGCTCTGTGCTCGTTGTGGGAGCCGGTTCTGTTGCGGCAAGTAAACTTCACGCACTGGTTGCTGCTGGAGCCGAGGTCCATGTTGTCGCGCCTGAAATAGATCCTGTAATCAAATCGATGGCAGTCAGAATTAGCCAAAGATGTTTTCAAGCATCAGACCTAGATGCAGCATGGTTCGTTGTAGCTGCGGCAACGTCCGATGTAAATCACGCGGTTGCGGCAGCAGCAGAACAGCGTCACATCTTTGTCAACGCCGTAGATGACCCAAGTAACGCTAGCGCCTACCTTGGCGGTGTTACACGTCGACCCGGAGTTACCATTGCAATCTCGACTGACGGCAACGCTCCGGCCCTAGCTGGTCTAATTCGCGAAGGACTCGACACATTACTACCCGCAAGTGACTTAGAAAAATGGATTGTCGAAGCCAAAGAAATGCGAAGAAAGTGGAAGGAAAACCAGGTGCCGATGTCCGACCGTCGACCACAACTCCTACAGGCGTTAATAAAAAGTTACGATCTAGATAACTAGCGAGCATAAATGCCTGGATTTGTATCTGTGATCGGTGCAGGACCCGGAGACCCGGAACTATTAACGGTCAAAGCCGTCCGACGTCTGGAGTCGGCCGACTTACTGCTATATGACAGCTTAGTCGACACCACAGTTATTGCTTTAGCTCGACAGGCACAACGCTTCTGCGTTGGAAAACGTGCCCGTCAGCGAACGGTGGACCAATCGACTATCAATCGTCTAATGATTCGGGGAGCGCAACGTGGCAAACGGGTCGTCCGCCTGAAGAGCGGTGATCCATTCGTCTTCGGGAGGGGAGCCGAAGAAGCTTTGGCTCTAAAGAAGGCAAATGTTTCATTCGAAGTCATCCCCGGCATAACTACCGCAGTGGCAGCAGCTGGCCTAGCTGGAATCCCAGTTACACATCGTGGCATCGTTTCCGGATTCGTGGTGGTTTCGGGTCACTCCGAGGAAGCCTTCGGTCCCATCATCGACGACCTTAGCCCGCACAGTATGACTGTGGTGGTGTTGATGGGTCTCGCCGCTCAGTCCTCCATTGCTCAGCGACTTCTTCGGTGTGGCTGGAGTAACACGACACCGGCGGCAATCGTTATTGAAGCTGGAACACCCCAAATGCATACTTGGACAGGAACACTGAACGATCTTAGACGGACGCCTGTCGACCCCAAGGGGTCCGGCCCTGGCACCATCGTGGTCGGAGACGTCGTCGGCCTTCGGTCTGAGATTGAAACCGATCGAGCTGCACAGTATCTCGCTGAAGCTTTGGCGCTCGAACAGCAAGGCTCAGGTGCTCTATGACGTGGAAGGAACTACTCTCACCAAGAATGTCGCAGACGTTAAGCGATGAGATTGACACATTCGAGAGCCAGATCACGCTTCGGCGACAAGGCAAGATTGACGAAAAAGTGTTTGCAGAGACTCGTCTACGTCGAGGAGTTTATGGACAGCGCTACGACAATGGCCAGCGCAACGACGGAACAGGGGCCAAGCAGTTGGCCTTTCCTTCGAATGGACTAACGAAGGGGCCTGACACGGTGTGGGATGCCCCTGGAATGATGCGGATTAAGATCCCATTTGGGGATTTAACTCCGGAACAGATGGAGGTGCTGGCCGACGGCGCAGAAGAATACAGCGACGAAGTCTGCCACGTTACGACTCGACAAGACATCCAACTACATTTTGTTCATATCGCCGATACGCCCGACCTAATGCGTCGACTGGCGTCTGTCAATATCACAACACGGGAAGCCTGCGGGAACACCGTCCGAAACGTCACCGCCTGTCCTCTAGCCGGTGTTTGTCGAGACGAAAGCTTTGACGTCACGCCACACGCGATTGCCTGTATGCGTTTTCTCCTCGGTCACCCTGACACCCAAGACTTCGGACGAAAATTCAAAGTGGCCTTCTCTGGATGCACAGAACATGCATGCGGTCTCGTATCGATGCATGATCTCGGCCTCATCGCTCGGACCAAGATTGTCGATGGCGTGGAGTATCAGGGTTTTGAGACCTATGTTGGCGGCGGACTGGGCGCGGTCCCGCACCAAGCAAAGCTTTTTTCAGATTTCTTGCCCGTTGAAGAATTGCTCCCCACCGCGCAAGCAATTGCCAGAGTCTTTGCGCGACTTGGTGAGAAGAAGAATCGTGCACGAGCCAGAATCAAGTTCCTAGTTGCCCAATTGGGCCTCACTGAATTTCAACGTCTTGTGAAAGAAGAACGGGACTCGTTGCCACTTGATACACGCTGGACAAAACACCTCAACCAGTCACCGAGTGCTAGCAGCGTCAGGACCAACTCGAATAAAACGGCTACTCCCATTAACCCTCCCAATGGCTTCGACCAGTGGTCTTTGACGAACGTATATCGACAAAGACAGCCAGGTTACGTGGTTGCCACGGTCGTCTTACCACTTGGCGATCTCACTTCACACCAAATGCGCGCCCTTGCCGAAATAGCCCAACGCTACGTCGGCACTAACATCAGAACAACCGTCGAGCAAAACATCGTAATCCGATGGGTAGATGAGTCTGAACTGATCCATCTATACAGTGATTTGAAGGCAGCAGGATTAGCCGAAGGCGGCGCTGGCACAGTAACAGACATCACAGCGTGCCCTGGGACAGACACCTGCAAACTGGGAATAGCGTCCTCTCGGGGCCTTGCTGCAACGCTACGTAATGGCCTCACAAATAGCGCCGAGACGTTGAACTCAGGAACACAAGGACTTCGAATAAAGGCTAGTGGCTGTTTCAATTCATGCGGCCAACATCACATTGCAGACCTTGGATTCTACGGGGTGAGTCGCACCGTCGATGGCTACTCGGTTCCTCATTTTCAAGTTGTGCTTGGTGGCAAGTGGCGTGACAACGGGGGCGCCTACGGCCTCGCCATCGGCGCGGTCCCATCGAAACGGATTCCTGAAGCGGTCGAAAAAATCAGCACCCGATTTGAGTCTGAGCGTCAAGATCAAGAAACCTTTCAAGAATTTGTTTCTCGTGTCGGCAAGCGCTCTTTAAAGACTACTCTTGATGACTTGACCAAGGTTCCGTCCCATAGTGAAAATCCTGAGTACTATTCTGACTGGGGCGATCCGAGGGAATTTACACTAGGTGACATGGGTATCGGCGAGTGCGCAGGTGAAGTCGTGTCACTAGCTGAATTCGATCTTGCGGCCGCCGAAGCGCAGGTATTTGAGGCGCAGCTCAAGCTGGAAGAGGAGGACTACTCTAAAGCCGACGAGCTCGCCTATCAGGCCATGCTACTCGCCGCAAAAGGCCTAATCAAAACTGAGTTTATTGATATTAGGGATGATCCAGACAGCATCGTTCATGAATTCAAAGAACGTTTCTTCGATACCGAGCTATTCTTCGACAAATATGCCGGAGGAAAATTCGCTATGTACCTCTTTAGGCGTCATAAGAGAGAGTCGAGACCTGCAACGACTGAATCAGCAAGACAACTCATTGAAGAAGCCCAACTATTTCTTGAGGCGAGTCATGCATGCCAAGCACGCCTCGCGGCAGAGAAGTCTCAGTCTGATCTCCAGAACGGTGCTCCGCGAGCATAATGGCTCAATCGATCGAAGAACTTTACCGATTTGGCTTAAAATTTTTCGTCGAACCCGACTGTACGCTTAACAGTGCCGACTGTATCCCTATTTTTCATCGTTGGATCCAAACCCAAGCGTTAGACCTTCTGCTTATCGACGTCGCCGACTACACACATCTTTCAAGCGGTCCGAGGGTGCTTCTCGTCGCACACGAAGGGAACTTGGCGATAGATACAGCTGAAGGTCGAACCGGGCTCCTATGTACATCCAAGCAACCCCAAACTGGCTCCTTGGCTGAACGCTTGACCAGCGTAGCGAAGAATTTAATTGCAGCCGCGCGCCTCTTAGAGGATGACATTGCGTTTGAAGGTCGACTCCGTTTTACCTCCACCGAATGGCAGTTCCACGCAAACGATCGCCTACTTGCTCCACCAGGGACTGAATCGGTTTCCGCTCTCACTCCCGCGCTGCAAGAATTTATGAGTATTGGCTATCCAGGCGAACCCCACCACATCGAAATCGATGCACACTCTAAGAATCGCCTAAAGATTCAACTGACCACTTCACAGCCAATTTCGCTAGATTCACTTTTTGAGCGACTTAACAAAAGTATTGGAGAGTCTTAAGTTACATAATTTAGATAAATTCATTCTCAGCGCACCAATATACGTCTCAGCATTAGCAATGCTTATATTAAAGTTTCTTTATATTAGATAAATTGTGATAGAGTGTTGGCTCCATGCACGTTGAAGCCCTGAATATCTTTTGCGAGGTAGTGCGTCATCAAAGCTTTTCTCGTGGCGCAAACGCCAGCTCAGTAAGCCAGTCAGCCGCCAGTCAGACCGTCCGTCAACTCGAAAACCAACTAGGGATTCAGCTAATTGACAGGTCCAAAAGACCGTGGAGCCTGACTGCCGAAGGCAAGATCTTCTTTAAAGGCTGTCAGGAGATTGTCGAACGCTATCACGAACTCCAAGATGCTATTCGCCAACGACAGGAAGCATCGGGCCACACTGTTCGTGTGGCTTCAATTTATTCGATCCATTTAAATGACCTAACTAGCTACATCAATAAATTTCAAAGCGTCGTTCCATCAGCCAACGTAGAAGTAGCCTATATGCATCCCGACCAAGTACATGACCAGGTTCTTAATGACCAATACGACCTCGGTCTGATTTCATTCGCTAATCCTGGCCGTGGTTTGACAGCAATTAAGTGGGAAGACCAAGCCATGGTAGTCGCATGTTTGCCAACACACCGGTTGGTGTCGCATACGAACGCTTCTGACGTAAACCCGTGCGACCTCTCAGGAGAAGCCTTCATTACATTCGACCGCGGTCTACCAGTCCGCAAAGAGATCGACCGCTTCCTCCGCCGTCACAAGGCCGAAGTGAAAGTCGTTGCCGAATTTGACAACATCGAGAACATCAAGCAGGCCATTGAGGATGGTGCAGGTATCGCTATCCTGCCAGAATCGACACTCCGACGAGAAGTTGGCAGTATGACACTAGTCAAGCTCGCTTTTCGTTTAGGTGCTGACACTTCACCGTTAATCCGCCCATTAAGCATTTTGCGCCGACGAGGACGAAGGTTGAATCCTGCGGTGATGGCATTTGTCGACCTTCTCATAGCTCCGTCCGACCCGTCTGTAGCCGTGTCGAACCTATCGGCGCAACCTCCAAAAATTGGAGCGGCAGTATGAAATTTCAGAAGGCTTTACAAAACTCCTCTGAAATTTCAGGAGGTCTCTACGACCCTAGTCACGAACACGACTCCTGTGGCGTCGGGTTCTTAGTAAATATCAACGGCAAGAAGTCCCACAAACTCGTCAAACAATCACTCGAGGTTGCGATCAACCTACTGCACCGGGGTGCGTGTGGTTGCGAGGTCAATACCGGAGACGGCGCGGGCATGCTGCTGCAACTGCCCCATCGATTCTTCCAATCTGAAGTTGAAAAAATCGGAATCGTTCTTCCTGATCCTGGCGCCTACGGTGTCGGCATGGTCTTCCTGCCACACAACGAAGAGGACCGCGGCAAAATCGAAGAACTATTCGAAAGTATTGCCGCAGAAGAAGGTCAACAAGTCTTAGGCTGGCGAGACGTCCCTACCGACGATTCACACCTAGGCAATACGGCACGGCGCAGTGAACCCGTTATTCGCCAAGTGTTCATCAGACGAGGTGAGTCGTCCTCACACCAATCTGACTCACCCAACGCTTTCGAACGAAAGCTTTTTGTAATTCGGAAACGGGTAGAACGGTCCGTTCAACTGCTCCCACTCAAAGAAAAGCATCTCTTCTATGTGGCCAGTCTGTCCTCGAACACAATTGTCTACAAGGGCATGCTCATCGCTGATCAAGTCGAGCAAATGTTTCCTGACTTGGTCAATCCGTTAGTGGAATCAGCTTTAGCCCTAGTGCACCAGCGTTTTTCAACCAACACCTTTCCATCTTGGCCGTTGGCTCATCCCTATCGCTACATTGCACATAACGGGGAGATCAATACGCTCCGCGGCAACATTAACTGGATGAAGGCTCGCGAAGCCTTATGCGAATCCGACTTATTTGGTTCTGATCTCACGAAACTTTTCCCGATTGTCGAAGAGGGACAAAGTGACACTGCAACGTTTGACAGCGTTCTCGAATTCTTAGTACTCACTGGACGTCCGATCGCCCACGCAGTCCTAATGATGGTCCCAGAACCGTGGCGTCATAGCGAATCGATGACACCAGCTCGTAGAGCGTTTTATGAATACCACGCCGCCTTAATGGAACCTTGGGATGGTCCGGCTTCAATCGCATTTACTGATGGCACAGTAATCGGAGCCGTGCTGGACCGTAACGGCTTACGTCCGTCCCGCTACTACGTAACCAAAGACGACATGGTCATCATGGCCTCAGAAGTGGGCGTTCTGGATATTGCACCTGAAAATATTCTCGTCAAAGGACGCCTACATCCCGGCCGGATCTTTCTCGTTGATACTGCACAAGGTCGGATCATCGATGATGAAGAGATCAAAAACGATTTATCGAATGAACGCCCATACGGTGACTGGGTTGCACAAGAACTGGTACACATAAGAGACCTTCCATCACCGCCCTCTGTCCCTCAGGCCGACCGAAAAACCGTAGGACGCCGCCAGCGCGCTTTCGGTTACACCGAGGAAGACCTGAGGATTCTTATCGGACCAATGGTTGACACGGCAACAGAACCCCTTGGGTCCATGGGCACTGATACTTCGTTAGCAGTTTTATCGGACCGCGCGCGACTTCTGTACGACTACTTCCAACAGTTGTTTGCACAAGTAACAAATCCTCCCCTCGACGCCATTCGAGAAGAATTGGTCACCGACATGGGTTCGACATTGGGAGCTGAATCTAATCTTTTGGTCCCAGAACGACAGTCATGTCACCTAATCAAGATCGATGCCCCCGTCATCGACAACAACGACCTGGCAACGCTACAACATGTCACCGACCCTGCATTCCGGTCAGTAACACTACCGATGCTCTTCTCACCGGAAAAGGGTGCGGCCGGCCTTGAAGCTTCAATGGCGGAACTGTGCACCCTGGCAAGTGAGGCCGTCGCATCTAACCACACGCTCCTAATACTCTCTGACCGTGGAATTGATGCAAACAACGCGGCGATTCCAAGTCTTCTCGCGACGGCCGGTGTGCACCATCATCTTGTCCGGGAAGGTACTAGGACAAAGTGTGCGCTAATCGTCGAATCGGGTGAAGCTAGGGAAGTCCATCACATGGCCCTCCTTTTGGGCTACGGTGCCGCGGCAATCAACCCGTATCTGGCATTCGAAACAATCGAGCAACTGATCGCCGAAGGTGAACTGGGTGAGCGTGACCTTCCGGAAGCAATTCAACACTACATAAAGGCCTGCACGAAGGGCGTGTTGAAAGTCATGTCCAAGATGGGCATTTCGGCCTTGCAGAGTTACCGTGGTGCACAGATCTTTGAGGCAGTCGGACTTAATCACACCTTCGTCGAACAATACTTCACTTCCACCGCCTCACGACTTGGCGGTATCGGAATCGAAACCGTTGCAGAAGAAGTGATCCGGCGACACACCCGGGCTTTTCCTCAACGCGGTCGGGAAGATGAAGAGCTTGACTCCGGTGGCGAATATCAGTGGCGGCGCGATGGCGAATATCACCTTTTCAATCCGGAAACGGTATTCAAACTCCAACACGCCTCCCGATCGGGTCAGTTTGAGATCTATCGAGAGTATGCAGAATACGTCAATGACCAAAGTCGACGTCGCGCGACACTACGTGGCCTGTTTACGTTCAAGAACACACGACAATCGATCCCGATCGATGAGGTTGAACCAGTCGAAACGATCTTCAAGAGATTTTCAACGGGGGCAATGTCATATGGGTCCATCAGTGCCGAAGCCCACGAAACATTAGCCATCGCAATGAACCGACTCGGTGGAAAATCGAATACCGGAGAAGGTGGTGAAGATCCGAGTCGTTTTTCACCGGACTCGAATGGAGATCTGAGGCGCAGTGCGGTTAAACAAGTGGCCTCTGGACGCTTTGGCGTCACTAGTGAATATTTAGTGAACGCAGATGATCTTCAAATCAAGATGGCGCAAGGAGCGAAACCTGGTGAGGGCGGTCAACTACCAGGGTTTAAGGTCTATCCTTGGATTGCAAAAGTACGTTACTCAACACCTGGAGTTGGATTAATTTCACCTCCACCTCATCATGACATTTATTCGATTGAAGACTTAGCACAGTTGATTCACGACCTAAAGAACGCAAATCCAAGAGCTCGGGTTCATGTGAAGTTGGTCGCTGAGGTCGGCGTTGGAACCGTCGCGGCGGGTGTTTCCAAGGCTCACTCAGACGTCGTACTAATCTCTGGACATGATGGCGGTACCGGCGCCTCACCTTTGACTAGCATCAAGCACGCGGGAGTGCCTTGGGAGCTTGGACTTGCCGAGACTCAACAAGTGCTCGTGTTGAATGACCTGCGGGACCGGATCGTGGTGCAAGTCGATGGTCAAATGAAAACAGGCCGTGATGTCGTTATTGCTGCATTGCTGGGTGCCGAAGAATACGGGTTCTCTACTGCCCCACTCGTTGTATCGGGTTGCATAATGATGCGAGTCTGCCACCTCGACACATGCCCAGTCGGAATCGCCACCCAGAATCCTGAACTTCGCGAACATTTCACTGGCAAGCCTGAGTTCGTTGAAAATTTCTTTCGTTTTGTCGCCGAAGAAGTGCGTGAATTGATGGCCAGTCTAGGTTTTCAAACCATGGACGAAATGATCGGTCGAGCCGATGAGTTAGATGTGGCCGAGGCGGTTGACCATTGGAAAGCCAAGGGTTTGGACCTTTCAAAGATTCTCGAGCAACCAGAAGTGTCGCCTGAAGTCGGACGTCGATGCACCCAATCGCAGGATCATGGCTTAGACCAAGCTCTGGACAATGAGTTAATTCGATCTTCTCGCGACGCACTCGAACATGGCACACCGATCGAATTTCGTTTACCCATTCGAAATGTCAACAGAACCGTTGGCACAATGCTCGGTTACGAACTAACTAGCCGCTGTGGTGGGGCTGGCTTACCGGATGACACTATCCGGGTCACTTTTGATGGATCAGCCGGACAGAGTTTCGGAGCATTTGTTCCACCCGGAATTTCCCTGACGATCGCTGGTGACGCTAACGATTATTTTGGGAAAGGACTGTCAGGAGGCAAGCTGACAATTTATCCACCGGATCGGTCGACGTTTGTCGCAGAAGACAACATCATTATCGGCAACGTGGCTTTGTATGGAGCAACTGGCGGTGAAGCATTTATTCGTGGAATTGCCGGTGAACGCTTCTGTGTACGAAACAGTGGCGCGAATGCCGTTGTGGAAGGGATTGGGGATCACGGTTGCGAGTACATGACCGGTGGCCGCGCCGTTATTCTTGGTCCCACCGGCTGGAACTTTGCCGCGGGAATGAGTGGTGGTATTGCCTATGTACTCGATCTAGAAGGTAATTTTGAAAGACGCTGCAACCCAGCGATGGTCGACCTTGAACCGCTCGATGCTGACGATTCGTCGTTCGTCCGTGACTTAGTGGCTCGCCATGTTGACCTTACTAATAGTCACCGTGGCCAATGGGTGTTAGCTAATTGGGACACATTGCTTGCGGATAGCGGCGTAGGCTTTGTCAAAATTATGCCGCGCGATTATAAACGTGTCTTACAAGCCGAGGCTCGTGCTCGTGCTGAATCACGTGAACCAGAGTTCTCCGAATTAATTGGGGCTCCGCTTCACCGTCTCGTCGACCCGAGTGGCCCATATAGATAAGGATTGAAAATCACATGGGTAAACTCAAAGGCTTCATTGAGATCGAAAGGCAAAAGCCACCAACTCGACCAATAAACGAGCGGATTAAGGATTGGCGTGAGGTCTACCTCCCGTATGCCTCGGCCGACCTCCGAGACCAAGGTGCTCGGTGTATGGACTGCGGCATTCCTTTTTGCCACGAAGGCTGTCCCCTTGGAAATCTGATACCTGACTGGAACGATTTGGTGTATCGCGACAAATGGCATGCCGCGATTGACCGCCTACACAAAACAAATAACTTTCCGGAATGGACCGGTCGTCTGTGTCCTGCGCCATGCGAAGGTTCCTGTGTGCTCGCCATTGATCGCGATCCCGTAACTATCAAATCAGTAGAACTGGCGATAGTAGAACGAGCTTTTAACGAAGGGTGGATACGCGCGACACCACCAGACAAGAGGTCTGGCAAGACCGTAGCCATAGTTGGCTCAGGACCTGCGGGTCTAGCCGCGGCCGACCAACTCAATCAGGCCGGACACACCGTCACAGTCTACGAAAAATCAGACCGTATCGGAGGTCTGCTTCGATACGGAATTCCCGCGTTCAAAATGGAGAAGCGGTTCTTATCGCGACGGCTGTCGATTCTGGAAGAAGAAGGAATTCGCTTTCGAACAGAAATAAACGTAGGAGTTGACGTCTCCGCAAAACAGATTCAACGGGAACATGACGCGATGCTTCTGGCGGGGGGAGCTGGCTGGCCTCGCGACCTAAAGGTACCCGGGCGAGAACTCACAGGCATTCACTTTGCCATGGAGTATCTCACTCAGCAAAACCGCATTTGCGAAGGTGACACGATTGCGGACAGTGAAATTATCTCAGCCAGTGGTAGACACGTAGTGATCATTGGTGGTGGTGATACCGGAGCAGACTGTCTCGGCACGGCTCATCGCCAAGGGGCTGCCTCGGTTTCGCAACTGGAACTACTTGAGCGCCCCCCTGATGCGAGAGCGGCAGATAACCCTTGGCCAAACTGGCCAAATATCTTTCGAGTGTCTTCGGCCCATGAAGAAGGAGGCGACCGACTCTACGCAGTCTCAACGCAAAAGTTTAGTGGCGATACGACCGGACG